>DAINRZ010000006.1:0-18589 GCA_036741575.1 Kapaibacterium sp. (SeqCode) | reverse complement strand
GATTTCGGATAGTATTCTAATAATACACATTTGGGAATTGTCTCAACAATACAACACGGAATCAATAATAATAATGGCTTCGTGCAACTCAAAAAAATCAGATACCAGAAATTTATTAATTAATATTGAAAAATAGAATTAAGTTTCGTAATTTTTGATAAAATGGAGTTTATATTTCAGTGTTTGTTTTTATTAAAATATTTAAAAAAAAAATTATGGAGTATTCATGAAAAAGTGTTTTCTATCTTTAGTTCTATCAGTCCTGATTTTTTCAACTAACATCGCTAACAGCCAATATACTGTTTCAAAGCAAAAAACAATGATAGAATCGTGGTATTTGACACTCGGCTTGGGGTATTCGGTTATATCCTACCCCTCCTGGCTTCAAAATGGTGTCGATGAACTTGTAAAAATATCCGGAACCTCCCATCTGCCTTTAAATATTAATTTAGGTGTTTACTGGCCTTCAAGCAACGATAAAAATCTTTTTGGTGTTTGTATTACGGGCGACGGTGACAGATTCGAAAATGGGAATAACTCCATGCAAATTAATACCTATCTTATTGGAGGCAGCATGATTCACCACCTTTCGAGCTATATCGGCGATGCATTCTATGTAAGGGGAGATGCAGGGATTGCCTATGCAGCAATAGTCGAAGATTTTGGCAGCGGAGCAAGCAGCGATATCGGCTTCGGGCTAAGAATCGGATTAGGGTACGCTATCCCTGTTTCTATGGAAACTCGCATTCAGATAGATGCCGGTTATACATACAGAAATATCGAAAGCGACGATTACGGCAGTTTTTCCATAGGAGCAGCTTTATTACTATAAAGTTGAAGGGGAATCCATTTATTATGTTTTCCCAAGGAAACCTGCTACACTGCCTGTAATCAACTCATTACCGTCGAACACAGCATATGATGGATTGTAAATCCATTCTCCGAGGTTAATATATGAACCGTTACCAAGTTTTTCATGAATCAATTTATGCCTGTGGCCCATGATAACGTAATCGAAACCTTCTGATATCCTGGCAGCAGCAAAATCCCGCATGCCGTCGCCTTCGCCATAGCTCTTTTTATCGGTATATACCCTGCTTTTTCGTGACGAACCCGATGCCATGCCGATTCCTACATCTGGGTGCAAAAGCCTGAACAGGAACTGAGCTGCCCTGTTGCGCAGAATCCGTTTAAGGATTTTGTAACCCGTGTCTTTGTACGACTTGCCGTCTCCATGGGATATATAAAACTTCTTTACGCCGATTTTCCTGATGATGTCGTTTTTGTGGATAGTGACGCCGAATTCTTCTTCGAAAAATGTTCTGTGGCCGAAATCGTGGTTGCCCATTAAGTATTCAATTCCAGCGCCGCTTTCCCGAAGCTTTCCCAAGGCTGTCAGAGTCCGGTAAAAGTATTTGGGGATAACTGTCCGGTATTCGAACCAGTAATCAAATAAATCACCGACAATGAACAAAGTATCGCATTTACCTGTAATCGATTCAAGGAATTCGAGTAAAAGGTTTTCTCTTAGCTTATCCTCAGCCCTGTTTTGAATACCTAAATGAACATCTGATATAAAATATATCATACATTAAATCTGAATAATTTTTCATTTTCTACAATTTTTTGTAATTTATACCCAAAATAATAAAAAAAATTTATAATATGGAAAAATCTGATGCCGGGAAGCCGAAAGAATAATATTGCTTTGTTTATAGCAGGAATATCTGCTATTATTTTGCTTTACAGCTGCGTCAACGTAAAAAGCGACTACCCAAGCATAGAATATTACAGGCTGAAGCAGATGGACAATCCGGGATTCAATTTGGGCACAATCGAAGGTTTATTCCAAATAAGGGATTTTACTATCAGCGACGAACTCGAAACAGGCTACCTTATGGCACTGACTGACGATACACGCATTAAAAGGTACTACTACCACAGGTGGATTGGCAATTGCTCCGAAATGATTACCGATTTCTTCGTTGCCCGTTACAACAAAATGGATGCTTTTACCCAGGGCGTTGTCCGTTCATCATCGGTGCTGACTCCATTGTATATTATGGAGGGGCAGGTGCTCGACATGATGGCCAGAAACAGCGAGGCCTCTGCCGAAGGCATCAGTTATGTAAGCCTCTCGGTAAAAATTAATGTAATAAAGATAGAGCCATTGAAAACCGATAAACAGGTTATCCTATCAAAAGTATTCAATACCAAAATACCACGCAGGGATAATTCCGTAACGACTATACCGATAGCCTACAGCCAGGCATTCTCGGAAATTGCCGACCTTGCTCTGGCCGAAATCCATAAAGCAATCGATTCGGACATAAAGGCAAGGCAGCCCGGGGAAAATTCTCCTGCCCAGAATCCTAACAACAATAATTGATATGGGGACCCGTGAATTTTTTGAATTTCATTGCAGCCGATTTAGGCAACAGCCGAATAAAACTGTTCATTAATTGCCTGGAGCCCGGCACGACCAAATTGAAGAAGGAATACGTTTCTTTTTCATATTCCGAAGACAAAGACTGGATTAATGCTATAATGGAGATTTTTACCGGATATTCAGGCAGCAGGATTGATTTTTGCTATTCATCGGTTAATATTACAAAATTGGAAAACCTGCTTTCCCACCTTGCAGAAATTAAAGGTATAAGATTCAAAGATGCTTCCGATATGATAGACCGTTCCGGGATAATAGATTTCGGCAGGGCCGAAGGCATGGGGACCGACAGGATGCTCGGGCTTTTTGGCGCATTAAAATATTGCAGCCCCCCGTTCATTACAATCGATGCCGGTACAGCTATTACTATTAATGCTATAGATTGGGGCAGCAGGTTTCTTGGCGGGGCAATAATGCCGGGAATATTCACCCAAATAAAATCTTTGGCAGCCTCGGCTTCGGGATTGAGTGCCATCAGCCTTAAAGCGCCTGTCAAAGCATCGGGCCTGAACACTAAGGAAGCAATGAGGTCAGGCATTCTTACCGGCTCTTTCGGTGCAATAAAAGAAATAATCGACAGGATGGAAAAAGAGGAATTTGCCGAGAAGCCTGTGCCGGTTATTGCTACTGGCGGAACTATTGAGCTTTTGAAACTTAATCTGGCAGGTCATTTCAGCGATTTCAGGGTTGTTAAGCATTTGGTTTTGGAAGGGATTGAATATTTGTACAGTTCAGTTGACAATACATAATAGAATCTATAAGACTAACTCAATGGCAAAAAGCATACCTTATACTAACATCTGGTGATACTCTCTAAAAAAAACTTAAATTTGAATCAAAACAAATTGCAATATTTAAATGATTGACAGATGGTAAAAAGTTCTAAAAAAGCAGTAGTACTGCTCAGCGGCGGAATGGATTCGGCCTTATGCGCTGCCTTGGCTCTCGATACAGGTTATGCTATTAATGCCCTGCACCTGAACTACGGACAAAGGACACAGGGCAGAGAACTGGAGAGTTTCCGCCGGCTGGCCGAACATTACAAGGCAGCAGATACGCTGATTGTCGATGTCAGCCATTTTTCGGCTATAGGCGGCTCAAGCCTGACGGACAGGTCCATACAGGTAACTAAAGCGAATTTGCTGAGCGGGGAAATCCCTTCGAGCTATGTTCCGTTCCGTAACGGTAATATTCTTTCGATAGCAGCCAGCTGGGCCGAAGCAATAGGCGCCGAAGCCATTTTTATCGGGGCTATGCAACTCGACAGCAGCGGTTATCCTGACTGCCGAAGAGTGTTTTTCGATTCCTTCGAGCAGTCGATTAACCTGGGCACAAAACCCGGGACAAATATTAAAATTGAGACCCCCCTGATTGATTTGACAAAAAAGGATATTGTGCAATTAGGATTAAAGCTCGGCGTGCCGTTTGAACTGACCTGGAGCTGCTACAGCGATTCCGACACCGCTTGCGGTGTGTGCGACAGCTGTGCCCTTAGGCTCAGGGGGTTCCTGGCTGCGGGGGCTAAAGACCCGCTAAACTATAAAGTTATCCCCGATTATCTCTAAAAAAATGTTTTGATATAAAAAATATTCCTTTTATATTTGTAGTTCTTTATTTGAATTTTTTATAAAATTGTAAGTGAGATGAAATGAACTATAATGGGCCAAAGGTAAAACTGTCTCGTAAACTCGGCTTGGAGCTTACTCCGAAAGCCGGTAAATATACTACTAAGAAAAATTATCCTCCGGGACAGCATGGCGCATCAAAAAAGAGAGTAAAACAATCTGACTTCGGCAGGCAGCTGCTCGAAAAACAAAGGCTGAGGCTGCAGTTCAACGTATCTGAAAAGCAGATGCACAACTACTATGTTAAAGCTACCAGCCTGGAAGGTAACACAGGCGAATTGCTTGTTCAGCTTCTCGAGCAAAGGCTCGACAACTTCGTTTACCGTTCAGGCCTTGCCAGGACGATTTACGCCGCAAGGCAGTTTGTAAGCCACGGCCATATACTCGTCAACGGCAAAAGAGTAACGATACCTTCTTACCACGTTAGGGTAAACGACTTAGTTGCAATCAAGCAGAAAAGCCACAACATCGAACAGATACAAGAATCTGTACGCAATACTCATCCACCTGCATATATCGAAATGTCGAAGGTGGACTTCTCTGCCAGGCTGCTATATGTGCCGCCCAAAGAAGAGATTCCGGTGATTTGCGAAATCTCGCTTGTTGTAGAGTATTACTCCAGATAATTAATTTATAGAATAGATTAAAAAACTGTCCGCAGGCTTTATGCAGGCGGACAGTTTTTTTATGAATGATACTTAATGTTTTGGTATGAAATAAATTAATAATCAGGATATTGTAATCTACTCATAGAAGAATCACCATAAATAAGATGACAAAAACATGTGGAACAGTGACGTCAGGATTTCTCGTCTGGTGCATTTGCCGGCAATGTGAAGCTGAATACAGTGCCAACGCCAGGAGTACTTTCCACCCAGATTTTTCCGCCATGGCGCTCAGCAAATTCCTTGCATAGTATAAGCCCCAGGCCGGTGCCTTTTTCGTTATTGGTGCCCATTTTGGTAAATACCGTATCGATTCTGAAAAGTTTGGCAATATCATCGGGTTCCATACCTACTCCGGTATCAGCTACTAATACGACGATAAAATCATCATCTTCTTCGCATTTAGCAGCGCTTATTATTATTGAGCCGCCGATGGGGGTAAACTTAATAGCGTTAGATACTAAGTTCCTGAGTATCGTGTAAACCATATTGCTGTCGTAATAAGCCAGCAGTTCATCATCGACATCTATTCCCACAGAAATATGCTTTGCGTCGGCATTGGAGCGCAGCAGGCCTATGGAATCGCTGATATCTACAATAATATTAAAAGCCCTTGGATTGAATTGTATGGTGCCTCGTTGATAACGCCCCCATTCCAGGAGTTCTTCAAGGAATTTATACTGGCTTTTTAAGGAATCATACAGAGATTTGATAAAGTCCTTCACATCGGTAGGCTCCAGGTTGTCGAATTCTTTCTCGAGAATTTCGGCTATTCCCAGCAGTCCGTTGAATGGGCTTTTCAAATCGTGGGCAATAATCGAAAGAAATTTATCTTTATCCTGGTTCGATTTTATCAGGTCTTTGTTTTGGTTTTCGATAATCAGCTTTGAATGCCTGAGTTCCAGATGGTTAACTATCCTGGCGATTAGTTCCTGCTGATTGAATGGCTTAGTGATATAATCCACCCCTCCGCTGTCAAATCCCTTGACAATATCGTTTTTATCATTAAGGGCAGTGAGAAAAATGACGGGAATATCCTTTGTATCATCCGATGACTTAAGCAGTTCGCAAACTTTAAATCCATCCATTTCCGGCATTTGTATGTCGAGCAATATAAGGTCGGGGTTTCTTGATTTTGCTACGGCAATAGCCTGCGAGCCGTTATTAGCAAGGGCTATGCTAAATCCGTTGCTTTTGAGTGTCGAACCGATTACCTGCAGGTTTTGCGATACATCGTCAACAACAAGGATTTTGGAATTCCTTATTAATTCTTCTTTCGATAGGTTAGTGTGATAGCTCATTTTTCTTACATTACAAAGTTTTTAAAATCATTAAGTATAGATTTAATACTATCATAGTTGAATGACTCACATTCAAGATAGAGCCTGTTGGAATAATCAGTCAGGGCATCACAATTTTGCTCTTCGGCAAAATGCATCAACTCGCCTGCAAATTCTTCGATTTCGTCGATAAACATACTCATTTTCAATTCTTCGCATTTTTCGGCCCATTTCTCCCTGAGGATTTTTTGTATGCTTTCGGGTATAGTATGCCTCCCATGGACAATGTAAGTGTCAGTACTGATTTCATTTTCGGATTCTCGGTCTGGTTCGACAACAGTAAACTGCAAGAATTTTTTCATTTCTCTTATCAGGTTACTTTTACTGATTGGCTTAATCAGGCATCCGTCAAAATTGTTTAAAAGTGAACTATCATCGTCGGTAAAAATGGTAGCAGTCATAGCAATAACGGGAATAACACCGGTTCCATCCATAGATCTTAATTTTTGAAGTATTTCGATCCCGTTCATATCGCCAAGGTTCGTATCGAGCAGGACAAGGGAAGGCTTTTTTCTTTTAATTAATTCGAGAGCCTGGAAGCCGTTTCCTGCTTCGTAAGGAACAAGGTTCAGTCCTTCGATAAATCCTTTTATTACAGCAATATTCGAATCGGCATCATCGGCAATAACGACAGAAGCACCGCCAAAATCAGGTTTCGATTCACTGAGGCGCTGAAAATTATCATTCAGCAGTTCGTCAGATTTTTTTACTCCATTAATCAGAATATAAAATGACGACCCCCTTCCCGGTTCGCTTTCGAGAGATATTCTACCGTTCATCATTTCGACCAGTCTTTTAGTTATTGTGAGGCCCAGGCCGGTACCGCCGTATTTACGGGTATTTTGCCCTTCCTGCTGTTTGAATGCCTCGAATATAAGCCTTTGCTGGCCGTCGGGGATTCCTTTTCCAGTATCGCTCACTTCGAACAAAAGGTCGAAACCATCAGAAAGCCACGATTTTATCCTGAGCGATATGGTAATACCCCCCTTTTCAGTAAATTTAATAGCATTACCAGCCAAATTAATTAATACCTGACGCATCCGGGTGCCGTCGAGTAAAACTCTCCTGGGCACATTATCATCAATATGCAAATCGAAGAATAGGTTCTTATTCTTTATATTTAAACTAAAAATCTGCCTGATTTCATTGCACAATTCATAAATATCAACAGTCTCCTGCTTTATATCCATTTTCCCAGCTTCTATTTTCGAAAGGTCGAGTATATCGTTAATAATCTTCATCAGGTTCTCGCCCCCAATCATTATACCGTTAATATACTCCCTATAAGCAGGATTCTTTTCCTGGCCTCTCAGCAATTCGGCAAATCCAAGAATAGCATTCATCGGCGTCCTGATTTCGTGGCTCATATTTGCCAGGAATTCGGATTTTGCTTTGTTAGCACTATCGGCCTCGGCTTTAGCAGTCCTCAGGAACTGCTCCTGCTGTGCTCTTTTTAAAGCGCCCGAAATCGAAACTCCGAAGAGCCTGAAAATCGGCGAATAAGAATCGGACTCAGTGAAATCACTTTTGCAATCAGAAAACTCAATTAATCCCCAAAATACTTTGTCGATGAACAATGGTATAATAATAACAGAGTAAATTCCCTTTGCTTCGAGATATTTTCCTATTTCAAAATTATTCTGATACGAGTCGCGGCTACCAAATAAAATCAATTCAGATTTCAGATCCGTAGCAAATGGAAATTCAATATCGAATAGTAAATCCCTTTTCTTCTTGGCCTTAAATTTAACGAGCCCTGATACAGTATCCCACATGAAAAGCGGCTCGACGGTTTCTATGCCAAATGCTTCGTCAGCCGATACCCTGTAAATTTTTGCATTGACTGCCTTAATTGCATTGCAAAATAACGAAAGAGATTCTTTTAAGGCAATCAGTAGTTCATTCTGTACAAGCAGTTTGCTGCCTGCCTTGGCGACTGCGTTCAGCAGCAAGTCTTTACGCTCTAAGTTTTCTTCGGCTTTTTTTCTCTCCGAAATTTCGTTCTGCAATTCAAAACTTTTCCATTCCATTGCATCAGCATATTCCTGGAGTTTTCTCTGGTTTTTAATCCTTTCGGTAATATTTCTGCTTATACCTCTGTAGCCGCATGGCGAGCCATCTTCGTCGAAGACAGGGCTGCCGCTGGTTTCAAGAATTATTTCTATGCCCTGAGTATTCAGAAACCTGCATTCGTAATTATTTACCCTTTGCCAGTACTTTTTAATACTGTTAAAATATTCCCCAAACCTAAAGGCTTCCTGACGGTTCATAAAGTCCACAGGGCTTTTCCCTATAACGTCTTCGGGATCATAACCAAGAAGATCTGACACCTGAGGGCTGCAATAAGAATACTTTCCTTCTACATCCAATTCCCAAACCCATTCATTAAGGTTTTCTACAAGCGACCTATACTTAGACTCACTCCTTTTGACTGTATCAGTAAAATTTTTTCTCTCTGTAATATCCTGAGCAATACCGGCAATCCGTTCGATTCTGTTATCAATACCTTTTATAGGGAACGTTCGCACCCACATCCACCTTGTTTCCTTGTTGGGCTTAACAATCCTGATTTCCTCGTTAATCAAACCGTGTTCCCTGAACGAGTCGGAATTCATCCTTTTGAAGAGTAGGGGCAAATCTTTTCTATGGATAAACTTAATAAAATTTTTCGGCTCGGTGTACAATTCAGCTGATGAAATTCCCAGATACCTTTCGAGTGCAGGATTAATATATAAAACTTTATCAGGGGCCATTAGCCAAAATATCTCATCGACGTTTTCGGCTAATTGCCTGAAACGCTCTTCGCTAACCATCAATTTTTCTTCAACTTCTTTGCGGTCTGTTATGTCCCTGGTAAAACCGAATGTTCCAATTACCATCCCCGGATCGTTAAATAGCGGTGCTTTATATGTTTCGACCCACCTCTTTTGTTCCCCGATTTCAAATAGTTCTTCGTATAGCTTGTCTTTGCCGCTTTGCTGCACTTCCAAATCCAGCTTAGTATATCTTATTGCTGTTTCAGAATTAAATAACTCAGTGTCGCTTTTACCAATTATATCCCACAAATTCATTTTATTGGCTGAGCAAAACAAATTATTACATGCAATATACCTGCCGTCGGCCCCCTTTATCCATGCTTTAAAGGGGAGGTAATTCAACAGCCTGTTATATTGTTTAATAACATCGTTTGTCAGCAATGTATCTTCAATTGCAGTATCTATGCTGAGTTTCAAGGGTAATCGCCCTTCTATATGCCTCTTTATTTCATCAATAAACATCGACATTTGCGATTTATCGCCACCTTTTTCGATTATTATGTCGAACAATTCGTTTAATCTGTTATCCTGCATTATTTCCCAGAATTTCAGTATCCGTATTAACCATTTAAAACTATTTATTAATTATAATCGGTTTTTTTCAGGTATTCTTTATAATCTATTAAGGATACTTATTAATCCGGTAATCAGGATTTTTGGTATAGTTTTTTCTTCAATTTGTTCCTGATTTTTGTTTTTAATGTAAATATTTTATTTTAGATATAATTATGAAGAAATATTTAAATATAGTAATAAATATATTTTTGTCGCTTATTTCGGGAGCAGGAGTGACCAATATTGCCGATGATAATTCAAAGTCCTTCGACTATACGCCTCTTGTCTATTCCGGTTTTCTGGGAGGAACAGGTGCAGATGAAATAAGTGACGTTAAGTATTATGGAGGATTTTTATATGCTGTTGGCACAAGCAGCGGCAGTGTAAAAACAACTGCCGGAGCACTGAATGATAGAAATTCCGGGGGGAAAGATATTTTCCTGTGTAAATACAGACTGGAGAATGGATTACCTGTTGATTTGGTTTATTCGACGATGTACGGCGGAACCGGCAATGATATTGTAAGTAAAATAATTATTGGAAATAATGGATTTCTATATATTACCGGTTCGACAGATTCGCCGGATTTGCCATCTGGGCATACATCGCTCGACAGCACGTACAACGGGAACGGCGACATATTTGTTGCAATCTTGCAACCGGACATCCGGGGAAACTATGATCTCGTTTTCACTACTTACCTCGGCGGCAGCGAAACGGATACACCCTCGGGTATTATAGTAGCAGACAGCCTGCTCTATCTGGCTGGAACGACATCATCAAACGACTATCCAGCTACAAAGGGCGCCTTCAACGAAAATCCTAACGGGGAGGATGAAGCTTTTGCAACAGTATTTTCTTTGAACAATTTTAATAAGGTATCGATTAAATATTCAACCTACTTCGGGGGTGATAAATCAGAAAGTGCAAACTCGCTTGCAATTAATAAATCAGGCGAAATTATTTTATCAGGCACAACGTTGTCGGACGATTTAATTATCACCCAGGGCGCTTATTCTTCTAAGTATATCAGCGGTAGCGACGGATTTGCAGCAGTACTGAAGCCTAATGCTGGGGGTATTGCCGATTTGATTTATTCTACTTATTTTGGCGGCAGCGGCAGCGATGTTGTTAATTCCTCTGCTGTTACTAATGACGGAAAGATCATTTTAATTGGCTATACCGATTCTGGCGACCTCCCAGTTACCCCTCAGGCTGTGTTCGGATCATTAAAAGGAAAAAATGACATATTCACTGCGGTAATCGATCCTCATCTTAGCAATGCTGAAGGGCTTATTTATTCAACTTATTTAGGAGGTTCGTCAAATGATTTACCGTATTCATCTCTAATCGATTCATCGGGAAGAGTTACCATAGCCGGTATGACGGAATCAATTAATTTCCCGACAGTGAGCGGCTCTTACGACAGGACATACAACGGCATGAAGGATGTTTTTTTTGTTAGCCTGAATATTAACGAGAATCCCGACAAAATACTTGGTTATTCCACATTTATCGGCTCCAATAAAAATGAATCGGCCTTTGCATTATGCGCATTGCCCGACGATAGATACTGCCTTGCAGGCACAACCGATTCGCGTTTGTACCCCATAACAGAAAATGCACTAGATAAAGAATTCGACTCCGAAACCGATGGTTTCATAAGTGTTTTGTATCTTATACCACTTAAAATAACATCAGTATCATCCCGGAAGCTGTGCTGGGGCGACAGCCTTTTTATCGATTATTTTGCTGGCGATTACAACAGCAACAATATTTTTACGTTCGAATTATCAGATTCGGCCGGTGGATTTTCCTCTCCAATATTTCTTGGTTCACTCCAATCTTCTGCTTCCGGAATTTTCGGCTGCAGGATACCGAACGGCCTGCCTTTGTCTGATAAATACAGGCTCAGGGTAAGAGCGTCCAGCCCATATAATGTTTTTTACTCCGACACCAGTTTTATTACTATTGTTCCCCTGCCCAATGTAGTATTTAAGTTCAGGACCGATATCTGTTACAATTCACCCCCGGTAAGGTTAGAAGGAGGTGAGCCGGCAGGCGGGAAATATTCAGGCAATGGCGTTGTTGATGGATGGTTCTACCCAACAATGGCTGGCATAGGTAGTTGTAAAGTATTTTACACGGTAGAAAATGAATTCGGTTGTTCGAAATCAGCCGAGTTTTCGGTTTATGTCAGGGAATTGCCTCCTACGCCAATAATATCAAACAATGGCGGAACTCTCGAATCGAATATACCTTTCGGAAACAGTTGGTATCTGGATGGAGAGCCGATACCAGGTGCAACAGGAAGGAGCATAACACCCGTTCAGTTCGGCAACTATACAGTAACAGCAACGAATGCATGGGGTTGCAGTTCTTTTCCCTCTGAACCATATAATTACAATACCGTAAATAACAAGCCGGTTTTCAGCCTGGGCAGTGAACCTCTGGCCGCTTCTCCCGGGCAAATTGTAGCAGTGCCCATTTTTCTCGAAAATGCCGGTTTTATTGAGCAATTCGGCATAAATAAAATTTCGGCAAGGCTTAAGTTTAATTCCACTATTCTCGAACCATGGTACGATACCCCTCAGGGCTATATTCGCGGCGGCATGCGAATAATCGAAATTGATCTGGATATGGGCAGCATGCCCGGCAAGATTACCAAAGATATTTACCTGAGGGCAACTTTAGGCAACGACACCGCCACAGTAATAGAAATCGACAATGTGACTTCGGACAAAGGCAATTTTGCTTATGTTGCCCAACCTGTCTCATTCAGCCTTCTTGGTGTGTGCCGCGAGGGCGGACCAAGGCTGACAGGCTCATTCGGCAGGACAGAACTTGTGCCGCCGGCTCCCAATCCTGCCGGAACAATTTGTAATTTCGAGTTCGAAATAGTTGAAAAAGGGATGGTGCAATTATCTTTAGTAAGTATTGCCGGGGAAACAGCCTCTGTTCTTTTAAACGAGAACCTGGAACCCGGCAGAAGGCTGATTAGCAAAGACCTGAGTGAAATACCTGCGGGCAGCTATTTCCTTATACTGAAAACTCCTGGCAAGGTCAGGGTGCAGCGAATGAGTATTGTAAAATAATATTATATATTATGGAAAAAATAATAATTGAAAATGAATTCCTTTCATTGGCTGAAAGGCTTCGATCTTATCTATACAGGCTTTCGGCAAATAAACAAGATGCGGAAGACCTGCTGCATGATACTTTTATTAAGGTTAAAGAAAACTATAATAGCTTTAGGGGGCAGTCAAGCATATCTACATGGATTTTTGCCATTGCAACAAACCTGGCACGCAACAACAGGCGCGTTAATAACAGATGGCCGGCTGATGCACAGGATAAGTGCAAAGAAGCAGCAATGAGAGAGCCAAAGAATATAAAGGCTATGATGGAAGCGTTTTCGAGCCAGCCAAGCCGGCAGTTCGAGATTGTAGAACATATAAATTTCTGTTTTACCTGCCTGGCAAAAAATCTGACATTGGAGCAGCAAATTGCTATAATCCTGAAAGAAATTTATAATTTCAAAAGGCAAGAAATCGGAATGATACTAAAAAAATCGGAAAGTACCGTAAAACGGCTGCTCCACGATGGTAGAACAGGTCTGCAGGAAAAGTATGAGAACAGGTGTGCTATTATTAATAAAAATGGTATATGTTACCAGTGTGCCGAACTGAACGATACATTACAGGGTTATTCAGATTCCGGAGAAAAAGTCGGAAAGCTGGGCCTCTCGCCGAAACACAGTCCGAAGAAAAACCTGGACCTAAGATTTGAATTAATAAAGAAAATCAATCCGTTGAACGGAGCCGGAGCAAAGCTAGAGGACTCAATCCTGCAAATACTTAGGAAAGAAATTAAAGATGAATAAAGTCGTTTGAGCCGTTTCGGGGTAGCTATTAGTCTAATATAAATGTAATTTGTTTAATTTATAAAAGAGGCATATGAAAGAGCATATTAAATACCCTGATTGGCTCGACAGGAATGAATATCCTTTCGAGGGCAAATACTTTCTTTCACCCGTCGGCAGAATGCACTATGTCGATATTGGAGAAGGTGACCCGATAGTAATGGTTCACGGAAATCCGGGCTGGAGTTTCGAATTCAGGAATATAATTAAAGAAATGTCGAAAACTAACAGATGCATTGCAATCGATCATATCGGATTTGGCTTTTCAGATAAACCAACCGATTTTGATTACCTGCCTTCCAGCCATGCAAAGAACTTTGAAGCATTTATGGACAGCCTGGACCTGAATGGCATTACCATGGCCTTTAACGATTGGGGCGGCCCGATAGGGCTTTCGTATGCTATCAGACATCCCGAAAAATTCAGGAAATTTATTATTATGAATACGTACTTATGGTCTGTGGAAGATGATCCGCACTACCAAAGGTTTAGCAAAATGATGGGCGGAACATTTGGCAGGTTCATGATAAAAAACTTTAATATTTTCGGCAACTTCTTTATGACCAAAGTAGTAGGCGATAAAAAATCCCTCCCAAAGAATATTCATAAACATTATTATAAGCATCTTGCCACTCGCAAAGACAGGAAAGGGTGTTATACTTTTCCGCGCGAAGTTGTAAATTCGGGCAAATGGCTTGAAAGTCTGTGGAACCAAAGGGATAGAATAAATAATATACCTGCAGTCCTGGTTTGGGGTATGAAAGACATTGCTTTCAGGGAAAAAGAATTACTGAAGTGGGTAAGCAATTGGAACAATCCTAAGGTTATTAAACTCGATAATATTGGACATTTCCCGCATGAGGAAGCACCAGACGAAGTAATAAGAGCCTTTAAACTATAGGTAAAAACCGTTAGAATTTTAAGCAACAGTATTTTTGCCCTGTGAATCATGTAATCAAATAATATCAAGTTAATAACTTTGTAAGCAAGAACTCATTTTTTAAAATCGCAGTTAACTGTTATCTTTGAAGTTTGTTACTTTTCAGGCCATAGAATTATTTCCTGGACTGGCAAGAACATTACAAGAGTATGTATCGATATGAAATCATTTAAGGGCATTGCTATGGTGTTGAAGCAATTAGCTGCAGTTTCATCAGCCTTGGGATTATTATTCCGGGTTCTTCTATTTGTATCAATCTATCTTACAGCATCCATTGAAATGCCTGCATCCACAGACAGCCTGGAAAAGGCGGCCCCGAAGGCGCCCGATAATAAAAAGCCCGAAATATACAACAATCTGGCAAAAGCATACCAGAATATATCGGCAGTTAAATCAAATAAATACTCGCACCTTGCATTGCAATTTTCACAAAAAGCGGGTGACAGGAAGAATGAATCGGCTGCATATTTCAATCTTGGCATCAATAGCGTTTCGTTCAATAAAATAGCCGAAGCAGCAGATTATTTCAGGAGATCGCTCGAAATCAGGCAGGCGCTCGGCGACAAGCCCCTGATTGCGTCTTCGTATAACGCCCTTGGTAATGTTACCCGCCTGGCAGGCAATAACCAGCAGGCGCTCGAATACTACTTCAAATCGCTGGAAATAAGGAAAGCCCTGGGCGATAATTTAATGATTGCAGCTACTTATAATAATATAGGCATCGTATATAAATTCTGGGGTAAGTTCGAAAAAGCCCTGGAATATTACCTGTTCTCGCTCAAGTATTCCGAGGCCGCCGGTGATACTTCTATTATCATACCTTCGTTGATTAATATCGGCAATATTTACTCTGAGATGAAAGATTACAGAAGGTCGCTCGACTATTACTTCAAAGTACTTGAAATATCACAAAAGATAAACAACCTTGCCGAAGTTGCTTCGGCTTATAATTCCATAGGCACATCGTACAACTATATGAACGACTTTGTCAAGGCCATTCAGTATTTTAACAGTTCTTACCAGATGGCTCAGCAAACTGGCAATATTGCCACACAAAGCAATGCATTGAATAATCTCGGCGAATCTTACCACAGGATGAAACAATTCGATACTGCCTTGAAATATTACGAATTATCTGCGGCGCTCTCCACCCCTGGTGAAGACCTGTTTTCGAATGCAACTTCGCTGAATAATATCGGGGCAATATACAGAAGCAAAGGCGAATACAAAAAAGCTTTGGAATATTTGTTGAAAAGCATGGAAATTAATAACCAGCACAACAATATAAATACACTCGTCGATAATTACATCAACCTGGCTTTGGTTTACGAAGGGCTGGGCGATTATAAAAAGGCATTTCAATACTATCGGTTGTTCTCTGAAACCAAAGATACACTGGCCAGCGAATCGGTGAACAAGAGAATTTACGAAATCCAGATGAAGTATGAAACCGATAAGAAGCAAAAAGAAATTGAGCTGCTGAAACGTGAAAAAGAAAAGGAATCGGCAATAAATGACTACCTGTATGCCCTGCTGGCTATGGGTACGCTCCTGATTATCGTCGTTTTAGTTATGTTCCTTATTAAACTAAGGGCCAACAAGACACTTGCTCAGAAAAATGAATTGATAATTGCTCAGAAAGACAGACTGGCAAAAACGCTGGAAGACCTGAACAGAACGAATGAGGCTAACGAAAGGTATCTCAGTATCCTGAGTGAGGAGCTTGCCCGGGCATCAGATTATGTCATCTCACTAATTCCTGCCGAAATTAAAACCGGCAGTATCAAAACTCAGTGGATGCTGAAGCCGTCTTCGAAACTCGGCGGCGATACATTGGGCTACCATTGGCTGGATAGCGAAAACCTGGCCATTTACCTGCTCGACGTTAGCGGCCACGGCGTTGGCGCTTCCCTGCACGCAATTTCGATACTAAATACCATAAAATACCAGAACTTAAAGAATACCGACTTTAAACACCCCGAACAGGTGCTTCACTCCTTAAACAAGGCATTCCAGATGCGCGAGCACAATAATTTGTTCTGTACATTCTGGTATGGGGTTTATAACAAATCCACACGTGAATTGAAATATGCTTCGGCAGGCCATCCGCCTGCATTCCTGCTAAACGGGAGCGGTTCCGTTAATCAATTATATACAAAGAATTTTGTAATTGGGGGTACACGCCAGTATGATTTCGTAAGTTCGTCGGTAAAACTGAAACCACATTCCAGGCTGTTCGTTTTTTCAGACGGCGTTTATGAAATTTGGGATGAAAACGGGAATATCTGGTCCATAAACGACTTAAAGGATTTCATTGCAGGGCAGCCTGCCGAGGAAGGCAACGAGATAAAAAGTTTATACCACCACGTAATCGAATATCACCGCAACGAAACCTTAGACGACGACTTTTCAATTTTAAAGGTCATTTTCGACTGATTTGCCGTTACCTATTAACTAAGACAATTTTATCTGAATTGGTGCAGGCCAGCATACTCCAAAAAATTATTTATTAGTACTAAAATAATTTATTAGTCATTACGAAATAGTAAATAATTTTTAATCATTAAGGAAAAACAATGGCAAATAACAATTTATCGCATAGGTTCAGAGGCAGGCTTTTCGTCAATTCCGAAGAATACGGCAATACCCTCAGAAAACTTGAATCCGGTTTTATTTCGAACGACAATTATTTGTCTTTTTTAAGTACTTCGAAGTTCGACTCTGCATTTATAGATAATCTTGCCGCAATTTCTGCTGCCGCCGTTATGGCAGACGGCGAACACCAGGAAATTGAAAAAAAGATGATACACGATCTTTGCAGTGAATTTAAATTCGACCGGGATGATTTTATTGAACGTGTGAACACAGAGATTGCAGCTATTAACAGCATTGATTACAATACGATAATAAATTACCTCAAAGCGAGGTTAAGAATAGGCAGCAGCAATAATTCCCTGCTGCTCGAATCGGCTATGCATATTATTTTATCGGACGGTATTATGACGATGAACGAATGTAACCTGCTTGCCGATATAGGCGATATGCTGAAAATCCCCACTGCTCAGATATTGGCCAGGCTGGCGCTGTTCCTTCGCAAAGAAGAGGAGATACTCGTAGATGTGGAAGAAGGTATTAACTGGCGGTCACTTTCAGGGGTTACAGAATAGCCGCTTGAATAAAAACAGAAAAGTACAATTGTATATAGCAGCGAGCCTGGACGGTTACATTGCCGGCCCGGGAGGCGACATGTCGTTCCTCGATTTAGTTGCCGCCGAAGGCGAAGACTATGGTTACAGTGAGTTTATCAGTGATGTGGATACGGTAATAATGGGAAGGAAAACATACGAATGGGTGATGACACAGGTAGAAGAATTCCCCCATGCTGACAAAAAAGCATACATTATTACCCGTACTTCAAGGCCTTCGGTTGGAAAAACCGAATTCTATAGCGGGAACCTTTCCTATCTGGTTACTCACCTGAAAAGTACAGACGGAAGGAACATATTTGTTGACGGCGGGGCCGAAATAGCCGGCCAATTACTCGCTGCAGGGCTGATTGACGAGATTTTCATTTCGATAATACCTGTTTTACTTTGCGGGGGGACCCGCCTGTTTAATGATGGCATACCGCACACTGAACTTGAATATATAGGTTCAAGGCATTTCGATACCGGGCTGGTACAAATCCGGTATAAGGTAAAGTTAAAATCTGGGAATTAATAGGTCCGTAGAAACAGTGTTTTTTTTGCCTTACTAATCTACCCGTAGAGCAACCGTCCCGACTGATAAGAATATAATGCTAGCCGAAGCAATCCGGCAGGGATAGCATATGCAGTAAAAGTTGTTAAAAAGCAGGTGTGTAATTTTGTAATATCATAGAAATATAATTGAAATCATACCTTTCAAAGTGGATTTTTCAAATATAAAACATTGTAAAATTGTTACTTGTGTTAATGAAAATTTTGTTTTAAATTTGATACGATAATGTTAGCATTAGTTTTCAATGGTTTTTATTGGCAAAAATTTTAATTTAGTAATAAAAAATAAATGAAAATACCACACCCAATACCATATCAGGGAAGTAAACGAAACATAGCCGACGCTATACTTCGATTTTTTCCACAGAAATTTGAAAGATTGATTGAACCATTTGCAGGTTCTGCGGCTATTACAATTGCATCTGCATATTATTTTAAAACTAACCGTTTTATTATCAATGACATAAACAAGCCTCTTATCTCTCTTTGGGATAAAATAATTAATCACCCCCAGGAAATAAT
>DAINRZ010000005.1:0-19425 GCA_036741575.1 Kapaibacterium sp. (SeqCode) | reverse complement strand
TTATCGAATTAGGCGGCGAGGTAAAAGCTGCCGGGAGCAAACCTAATGGCGAACCTTGGGCTGTAGGAATCGAACGCCCGCCTGCTAATGATACAAATATTGGGGATGCAATAAAAGTAGTCGAACTAAAGAATGAATCGGCAGCTACTTCGGGTTCTTTCAGGCAGCGCTTCAAGATCGGCGGCATGGAATATTCGCATATTATAGATCCTAAAACCGGAAGGCCTGCCGGAAATAACCTGTTGAGCGTTACTGTAATTTCGAAACAATGTGCCGATGCCGACGCCCTTGCCACTGCCTTTATGGCAATGGGAGCCGAGCAGTCGATTGCTTATATTACAAAATATAAAGGTATAAGAGCTTACTTTATTATCTCCATTCCTGGCGGCGGAATGGAGGTAATCGATAAAACTAAATCTGATTGATGTTGTTTTATTTTAGTCCGGCAAGCAGGCTGCTCCAGTATTTAGCCCGCCATTTGCCGTCACCGTCCCAAATTATTGTTATAGGCCTATTGGAATCGGCGCCTTTTGTCAGGACATAAATCCTTGCCATACCTTTGGATATATCTGTATTATTATTATCGAATTTGAAATCGTAATAGTAGGGTGGTCCTTGCGGCGCGTAACTGTTTTCGGGTGTTGCGCCCCGGACGTAAGCGGTTGTCAGAGCAGGATAGTTGCCTAACGATGATTTTATTATGCTAAAATCGCCTGTTTGAAGGGTGAGACCATTGTAACTTTCTGTTCCCGACGAAGATAGAAGGGATTCCTCGGATATAGAACTAACCAGCGCTTTAATACCTTCGCCTTTATATTGCTGGTATATTTTGAGCGCCATTAGGAAATTTGCTGCAGCGCCTGCGGGGTGCCCGCCCGTATATTCTAAGACCTGGCTGAACCTTGCAAACGAAAATGGCAACTTGTTAAGCGCAACGCTATAAACTGTATCGCCAAGGCCGTCCACCCAAATTTCAAGTGTTGCATAAACTGTGTCTTCAGGCGGCACTTTTTCAGTGTTATTATCATTATCGTCCGGTTTGGCAGGTTCTTCCCTGCAAGAATTTAAAATTATTACAGAAACGGCAATCATTAATATTGCTAGATACTTTTTCATTTTATTGAATTCCTCGTTACTCAAACATAATGACAGTATCGTCATTTATTCAAATTTTGTAAAGTTTTTTTTGCATCCTCAAAATCAGGTTTTAGTTTAAGCGCCCATTCGAGCATTTCCCGTGCCCTATCGTCTGCGCCCGCTTCCAGAAGCCTAAGGGCAGCGCCGTAGCATGCTTCAAAATTATTGGGATTGATTTTCAGGGCATCAGCATAGAGTTTAAGCGAGTTTTCCGAATCGCCAAGTTCATTCAGGCAGCGGGCAGTCAGCACAAGTAAACTATCCAGTCCGTAACCGAGTAAACTATCGTATTTTATTTTAACCCAGTTGTCCATAAGGGGTGAAATTGTTTCGAGAGTACTTTCCCAATCCCCTTTTTCGGCGCTGAGCAGTGCCTGCAGATACAAGCTGTCGGGATTGCCGGGGATTAGCTCATTTGCTTTTGCAATGAATGCATCTGCATTTTTTATATTGTTATCCAAATAATAGCATAGTGCCGATTTGTTGAAAACATAAACCATCTGGACCTGTTGCATTCCGCCTAAGACAGCTGAATCATTGTATAGCCTGATGGCTGCAGCGTAATCGCCGTTTTCGAAAGCATTATCGGCAGAGCCCAGCAATATTGCGGCATCCTCTATTGGTATGAAATTCGTTGAAGCCTGCTTTGCCATATTGGTGCCATACAGGCTGTCGAGCCTGGCAAGTGCCTTGAGGGTTGCTCTTTCCCATGTCCAGAGTGTCCTGGCAAGATAAGAAGCCTTCATCCCTTTAATAAAAATATCCGAAGGATCGGCATAAATGCTTCTTAGCAAACCAGCAAGGGTGCTTTCGTCAGGATCGAGAAGGAATGCTTCTCCTGCCAGGGGTTTATCGTCTATCGCACTTCCGATTGATTTGCGCCCGGCAGGTATTTTCCATCCGCATTCTTCTGTAACGAAATCGTCGGTAGCTCCGCCTTGGGTAACAATAACAGGCAGGCCGCAAGCCATTGCTTCCAGCGCCGGCAGCGAAAATCCCTCGCCGCGGTATGGGCAGGCAAAAACGCTGCACGATCTGTACAGGCTTGCCATTTGAGGCTCGTCGAGGTAACCGTCAATATATTCTATTTCCGGATTGCCCGGGTCTTCTTTCAATTTAAGTATATAATCTTTGGCATTCTGCCCTTTGTAGAAACTCTCGCCGCCCATATCCTTTATCACGAGGCATATATTATCGTTTGCCGTGAATGTTTTTTTGTAAACATTTAATAAAATATCTATTCCTTTTCTGTAAATTGTTCCTCCGACAAATAATATCCTGAATTTCTTATTAGTTTTCAGTGGATATGCAATGCCGGTGGGCTTAAACAGATGCGGATCGATACCGTTGGGAATGACCTGTACTTTATTGAAATCGATTCCTGAATCGATAAACGATTGCCTGGAGTATGCCGATGGCGTCCAAATTTCCTCTGCCTGTTTAAAAATTTCCAGAAAATCTTGCCTATGTGATGTAAATTCCCATGGTTGCATTATTATCCACTTGGCTCCGCGGGGCGGTTCCGCTTTTGGCGGCCATTGATGCCTCACCCAGGCATATGGCAGTTTTTGAATTTCTGCCGGACTTTCTTTCTTAAAGCGGATATCATTTTTTTTAAGGGTATTATATTTCTCGGACGATCCGGCTTCGAATGCATCATTTTCATAGGGTACCGCAGTAACCTCTGCTACGCCGGACTTTATAATATTGTAGCACATTTCCCTGTTAATCAGGGCAAGTGAGTGATAAACGAATTGTGAACCTTCCCAGACGATATTGAGTTGTGGTTTTAACTCTTCAGTATTCTCAATTTTGGCGGCGGGCTGCTCGCCACCTGAAAAATCAAATGCAGAAATCTCGCTCTGATTGTCCTGCTTGCCGCTTTCTCCGGCAATTGCTTCAGGTTTGCTTTTATTGCTGCCGAATATTTCATCGAGATAATAATTACTGGTTTTATCGGGGGCATGTACTCTTTTTTTCGCCCTGACGGTCATATTCAGATTAATATATCCGCGTGTTTGGGGCAGCTTATGTTCAAGAATTTCGATTACATCCATGGCGGCTTTGTCCAGGCGGGCTGTTATCGTTCTTTCGTCGAAGCCTGCGCAGTGATAGTCGCCGGGATTTGTCTGGCCGCCGAATATCATGTAAGAAGCGACATCGGCATTCCATACACCGGCCATATATGCTTCGGCCTGCAGTTTCAGAGAGGGGCATCTAATCATTAATTCTGCATCGGGTTTCAGTACCCGTGCCCATTCTTTCAGGATATTGTCGGTCTCTCTGTGAGGAAAATGTTCCAGTATATCGCTTGCCAAAATAAAATCGGCACAATTGTCGGGGAGTTCAAGTTTCCTTACATCCATTCCCACTACATTAGGATTATCGCTGAAGAGGTCGATATTTACAAATCCTTCCTTGACGTCTCTGCCACATCCCAGGTTAAGGGCAAGCGGTTTAGGCAAAGGAACCGGCAGCCTGCCTGTGGCCTTTTTGTTCGAGAAACCGCCTTCCAAATCAGATTTGAATTGTACTCTGTTCATAGGCCGGCTTTCTGTTGCAACGGATTTTCGCTCCGGCGCTGCACTTGTTACGGATAAATTATCCCCTGCAGGAATGCCGCCTTTAATAATAGTTACTCCGTTCCAGTTCTCGCTGCTTTTCGGCAGGCTGTTATCCAAATCGTGGATTACCAGGTGCACAGGTTCGTTTACACTCATTAGTGCGCCATGAATAATTGCTTCGTAATCGTCGCCCTTCCTGATTGTAATATCTAATTTCCTGAATTTTTCCATATTCGAATCATTTAAATTATCAACTTTTTTCATTACTTTTTTTTGTACTGTAAATCTAATTTCTTCGCCTTTCAGCGATTTTTCCAGTTCTGTGATTTTATTTGTAATATCCTTTTCGGAATTCAATTTGTAGTATTTTCTTACTATTTCTCCCAGCAGTACACGGTTGAAATCACCTGTTACTGTTTCTATTTTTAGAATCTCGAATCCTTCGAGCTGAAGAAATCTATCGAGAAAAGCCGGGTAATAATGTATTATATGGTGATATGGGTCTAACCATTCCCATCTGTCGCCTAAAACCTCCGATGCAAAAGAGCCAAAGTTCGGTACTGCGCCAAAGAATATACCCCCCTGCTTAAGAATTGAATAAACCTTTCTGACAACCATTACGGGTTCGGGCAAGTGCTCCAGAGAATGTATCATCGAAACGGCATCGAGTGATTCGTCAGGATAATTTATTTCTGTAAATCGGCGGGATTCTATGTCGAGCCCCAGTTTTTTCCTTCCGAAATCGGAGCTTTTCTCTGTGATTTCAATACCTTTAACCAGAAATCCCCTGCCGGCAGCATTATGAATAAAAGCTCCCCATCCGCAGCCGATATCCAGAAGGGCGGCAGGGGGTTTTGTATATTTCATCAGTTCGGTTAAAAAGGAATCCCTGCGCAAAGGGCTGCTTAATGTTTCTGCCTGGTTTTTCGGCGGGTCCATATGAGAGCCTGTTTCGGCGTAACTCTGGTAAAGCCTTTCCAGCGCTCTGTCGTTCAATCGTGTCCTCAGGTAAACGGCACCGCAGGCATTGCAGCGTGTTATATCGGCCAGCGGCCTGACGGATTCGGCATTGGCCGAACTGCAAAAAGGGCAGCTTACCCTAATAAGGTTTTCGGCAGCAATTCCATCATATATGTTCATAATTCACCCGCACGATTCTTAGAATCATTTGAAAAGTAATAAATTAGCATAAATCATACCAAATATAGCCCACGTTGTTCAGATAAAAATATTTCTGCACCTATTGATATATGCTCTATAAACATGAGTAATTAAACAATTGAGTATCCTGTCAGAAAAAAAAATGGGCAGATTATATGAATTTTTCTTTTCTTCACACCTAAACAATTTGTTGCTGAAATCGTATTTTAATATTATATTTGACCGAACGGTCAAATATATTATTAATAAAACCTTGGGGCAAAAATATGAATGAAAACACTAAAGATGAAATTATCAGACACACGCTGAAACTGATTTCACAAAAAGGCTACGACGGATTCTCGGTGGAGGAACTGACAATTGCAGCGGGATGCTCCAAAGGAATTGTATTTTATCATTTCACTGACCGGAACAACCTGATTATGGAAGCATTCACAACATTTCTGCGGTATTACGGCAGGCTCGCCGAAGCCAGGCTGCAAAACGAGAAAAAAGCAGCTAAGATGCTTCGGGTGCTGACAAAGGTTCTGACAACGCCAGAAGTATTCATTTTTGAATCCGGGGACAGCACTTCGCTAATGTTGGATGCTGCCGATTTCCCGAGAATAATAGTCAACTTCTATTATCTGTGTATGAAAAGCGAGGCTGCTGCCAATATGCAAAAAGAGATTTACAGGGAGTATTTCAAAGGCATCAGGCAGATAATAAAACATGGTATAAAAAAAGGCGAATTCAAACCTAAAGAAGATATTGAGGAAATTATAATTGGATACTCAGCAATAATTGACGGCCTGTTGCTATATAAGTCGCTTGGTACAGAATTCTACAGCAACGAATCTGCTGACAATATTCTAAAGAACTACTGGAAAAGAGTATTAAGAATGTAAAGGTATGGAAAAAATGGCTTACGAAGAAGTAATTATTTATTACCACACAGGTACAGGTAATGCGCTTACGACGGCAAGATGGATTGCTGCGAGAACCGAAGGAAAATCAATAAAATGTACGGTCCAATCTATCGATTATAATTACAGGCCCGAATTGCCCGCAAATTGCGGTAAGCTATTTATCGGATTTATCTACCCTACTCACGGATTTAATTCGTCGCCTGCTATGCTTAAGTTTGTCTGGAATTTCCCGCGAAGGAAGAATACCGATGTTTTCCTGATGAATACCAGGGCTGGCGGCAAGTTCTTCAAATTATTTACACCAGGCGCTTCGGGTATTGCTCTTTGGATAAACATGCTCATACTGTTTCTTAAGGGGTTCCGTGTAGTAGGTGCGCGGCCTGTGGACCTGCCTTCGAACTGGATTTCCGTCCACCCGGGCCTGCCGCCCCGCTGGGTGGCCGATTTGCACGAGAGGTGCAGCGGTATTGTCAATAATTTCACAGACAAGGTACTATCCGGCAAAAAGCAATTCCTGCGGGCCATTGTAGATATCCCCATAGATACGGTATTAGCGCCGATAGCAGCGATGTATTATTTAATCGGCAGGTTTTTTCTGGCTAAGACTTTTATTTATACCAATAGGTGCAACGATTGCAAAATCTGCGAGAAACACTGCCCTGTAGGAGCAATCATTATTAAAAACGGCAAGCCTTTCTGGACACATAAATGTGAAAGCTGCATGCGCTGCATAGATATTTGCCCGACGAAGTCAATTCAATCCTCGCATCTGATTTTCTTAATTGGGGTTCTTCTATATTTTCCTCTAATGGAAACGTATTCGGCAGCGGCTTACATATACAGCCAAACCGGATTCTTCCTTTTCGGTAATGAGCTGTTTGCATTTTTCTTTGATTCGTACTTAGTCCTGCTCTTCGTATTCCTGCTGTATATGGTTATTCAGCCCATGCTTAGGAATAAATATTTCGAGAGGTTAATGAGATATACTTCCCTCACATATTACTGGCGCCGCTATCTCTCGCCCGATGTAAAAATCAGGGATTTCAGATCTAAGATACAGCAATAAAATTGAATTGTGAATAATTTTTTCAGAGTATTTATTATTTCTGTGAATTAGATATTGAATTCTTATTAAGCAAATGCCACTTTCGCCTTATCTCATCAATTCCCTGCCGCTGTGGTTGTTGCCGCTGCTGTTTTTGCGGACGGAAAAACCGACACCGAGAGAAATCCTGCGCGAATAATCGGCCCTGCCCACAACATTCCTGTCGCCGACGACCATGACAGTCGAGCCTCCGCCGTCGAGGTTCACCGCCGAATGGGCACCGAGTACTTTCATAATATAAGTCATATAATCGAGGTTCGAGGCAGGCACAGAAACGAGGAGAACGGTCTTTTTATCCTGAGACACTCCGAGCGCCGTTCTTGGCAGGAACGAATGATAGAATCTGCTGGAGCGCAGATATCTTCCTTTCTTGCTTTTTTTGCTCTTTTTCTTCTTTCCCTTTTTGCCCTTTTTCTTCCCTTTTACTGATTTCTTGCTTTTTTTCTTCTTCTTCTTTTTGCTTTTTTTGGAATACCTAACGTATTTTGGCCCGGCTATATTTGCAGGGATACCATTATTGACCAGCCTGGGAGTGCCCGCAACTCCGTTTTCGAACGTTACTCCGGGCATAATATCGGTGGCAAAGCGTATAACGGTAGTGTCCCCTTTTTGCAGCCTGAGGCCGGAATTAGTGCCTGGAGTAAGCACAAAGCCGTCTTCGGGCATAGCCACCACACCCGAATCGACCGATACTACAATACAATGAATATCTCTGTTGACAGCAGGGCTGGTGCTAAGCCTCTTCATTACATATTTAACCGAATTGAGCTCTAAGTATGAATTTCGCTCGAGCTTGTGCAGTTCACTCTGAAATTCCAGGGTATCGATTTCCTCTTCGTCGCTGTCTTCATCATCGGGGGTGAACTCACTGAAAGTGGTATCGACAAGCAGTTTATCTATCTTGTTTTCCTCGGCAATTTCCGCCATTACTTCTTCGGCGGGCCTATTGATGAAATATGGTATTTTGTTGCCGCCGAATTTGTTGTAGAGCACAATTCCGCCGCTTTCGGTACGCCTGTTGACATGCTCGATATTGAACTTGTTTTTGCCGGCTTTGATTGTTGCTTTAGTTTTGAAAGGTTCTATGAACAATTGGCCTTTATCGTCGAACAGGCCAGTGTACCATTTATCGTCAAGCTCGACTACGTCGCCGTCAATTACTGTTGTTCCAATCGGATAATTGTAATAAGCCATCCAATAGCTTCCGTTGACGGCTGCTTTCACTTCGTAATCGCTGTTTTTTTCATTGTGTACTGCAACAATATCGTGTAGTTTGGCAAGGCCTGTGGAATTGCCGTTCGCCTTCAGAATATCCAGTTTAATATCATGGCTGCCTACTTCACCCTCGAGCACATGAACTGTTACCGGGGGGTATTTTGTGCTGCCGATCCGCATTTTTTTATAATACAGCCCTTTGGCCAGTGTGTCGATATCTGTGACTTCGAACACTGGATTCCTGGGAATAAACCTTGTCACAGGTTTGCGTTTAGCTTTTTTGCTTTTCTTTTTTGTATTTTTCGATTTTGGTGAAGCCTTGGAGGGCTTTGTTTTCGATTTCGATTTTGCTTTAATCTTTGATTTCGCTGTTTTCTTCGATTTCGATTTTGTTGTTTTCTTCGTTTTTGCCGTTATGGTATTTGCAGAAAAACTATCAAAAAAGGGCAGTGGATTAATAATTGAAAATATTAAAAAATAAATAAAAAATCTTTTTAGCCGCATTATGCCTGTACCAATATTCTACTGACCAATTTAAACTCTAATAAATTATTCTTTGCCTAACATAAAATTATATAAACTGTTTAGCAGCGTTTTTATTTGATTTAAATAGGAAATTAGCGTTAACAATAATAAATTACCTGCCGCAAGCCAAAGGATAAAACATCATAATAAAAGTGAAAATATCAAGTTGAACTGCCTGGCTGAAACAAAAGGCAGTAATATCGCCTGTCCTAATCCTGCAGGTCTCCAATTTGGAGGCTTCGTTCAATCAACTGGTACATAGCATTATCGATAGCGCCTTCTACTGTTGACGAAACGACATCGAATCCACCGAAAAAGCCCGTTCCTTCCTCTATATCCATAATCATCAGCGAATAAGTATTGGTGCTGCCCTGGGGCTTAAGAGTAAATTTCACTTTCTTACGCTCATCCGTGTTTTTGTAGATTGTGGCATAGCCCAATGCCCTGCCGTCCATTTCGCCAGGCATTGCAGTGACTTTGTAATTCCACTTTAGCAAGGGATTTGTCGATTCAGTAATAAATATGGTGCCGGCAGCAATTGGTTCCGATTCAACATATTCAATGGGAACGACATACTTGAAAGCGCTTTCGTCCCAGTACTGATCTTCGGGAGATTCCCGGACAAAGCCTGCTACAGCGTATAAATATAGTTTATACCCTTTCCTTGCATCGTTTAGCCAGTCCTTAAGAGCTTCTGTATTGGACATAATCTCCTGCCATGAAATTGCAGAAGTAGTCCATTGGGCCGATTCATTACTAATAGTGTTTTCAATATAAAACATAGGCTCCCAATCGGGTTTGTCGGCAAGAGATTTGGGCCAGCTTTTTGCGGCCTCGCTTCCGTCAGTGTGAGATGCAAAGAAATAAACCCTGCAAAAATCACTTGTTCGTGTCCTGGCTTTTTTCTGATTGGCTTTCCTGACTTTATCTACATAAAATCCGAATGTTTTTGAATCCTTGAGCAACAACCTGAAATTTAACTCTGTATTGTCGCTGGCTATAATATTGAACAATCCTTCGGAATAGTTGAAAAGAGCCATATCGAATTTGTCTTTCGCCGGGAAGCCTTTAGAAGAAACAAGGATAATTCCAGGGCTGAAGTTCTTAAGATAGGCAGGGTCGAGTTCAGCAGAGACAGCGGCAGATGAAATCAAGGCAGTCAGCAATATCCCTAATGTAATTTTTGTTTTCATTTTACCCTCCGATATTGATGTAATCATTCAAATAACGATAAATTAACATGACTAATATAGTAAAAATCGAATAATAAACGAAATAAATGGCTCGATTTTTTGAATTCCACATTGTAGGCATGATTCTTCGAATCTTACATCGGGATTGTTTACTATACTTAAGCAAATAATGGGAATTCAGGTTGCTTCTGATAAAATAAAAACTGCAGTATTCTGTTATATTCCAATTGGAATAATCGTTTATCGAAGGAAAGATATGAATTCGGCGCAGATGTTTGAGCGCAAAGAGAGGATAATAATGCAGAACCGCAAGGCGAGGCACGAGTTTGAAGTACTGAATACTTATGAGGCAGGAATTGAACTCAGGGGCACCGAAGTTAAGTCGTTGCGAATCGGCAAATGCAGTATCCAGGAAGCATATGCCGGATTTCTGTCTTCAGACAGTATGGAGCTTTACCTTATAAACTTTCACATAAACCCTTATGAGCACGGCACACACACAAACCATGAGCCTAAGAGAAAACGCAGGCTGCTTCTTACTGCAAGGGAGCTGACAAAAATAAAGACGGCTATAGCAGAAAAAGGGCTTACAATTATTCCGTTGTCACTTTATTTTTCGGGCCCTTTTGTCAAAGTACTGCTTGGGGTGGTGCGTGCCAAAAAGAAATACGACAAGCGCGAAGACCAAAAGAAAGAAGATTCCAAAAGGGAAATACTTAAGAAATTCAGGGGATAAGGGATTTTTTCTTTCATTCAATCGCCGATGGAACCTAATTGCCTGATGAATATATGAAGTATCAGTATTTTTTATTGACTTTTTTCTGAGGCATTCTTATCGCTATGAAGGCAGAATTAGAATGATTACCAGTCAAAAATGTTTGCCAAAAATCGCTTTTACTTGTACTATGCAAAATAACGAATTAATTTTCTATGGAAAAGAGTAATTTCCTGACATAGGTATTAGATGTTTCAGTGATTTAGTAATTAATTTCTATTTGTACCTCATCGCCACGCACACTCAAAGGATTGCAGGCGACTTCTGCATAGTTCTTAAGCCAATATTTATCAGTATTTTTGCTCGACGTATGAATACTCCGAGAGCGGCGGCCTGACGTAGTCCTCTTCGATCTTACGCGGAGGCAGCTCCAGCGGTTTTGGAGTAACGTCCTGGTATCGGATAGTACTAAGGATATGGGAAATACAGTTTAGGCGCGATTTTTTCTTGTCGTCTGCATCGACGACATACCACGGCGCCTGCTTTGTATCAGTGTATTTAAACATCTCGTCTTTGGCTTTGGAGTATTCAACCCACTTTTGCCAGGACTGCAGGTCCATCTCGGTGAACTTCCACCGCTTCGACGGGTCGATGGTGCGCTCGTGAAGCCTCTTTTCCTGCTCTTCGTCGCTGACGGAGAACCAATATTTAAGCAGTATAATTCCCGACCTGACCATCATTCTTTCGAATTCGGGGCATGTGCGCAGGAACTCAGTGTATTGGTCTTCGGTGCAGAAGTTCATTACCCACTCTACGCCGGCACGATTGTACCAGCTTCTGTCGAAGATTACTATTTCGCCTGCTGAGGGCAGGTGAGCAACATACCTTTGGAAATACCACTGAGTCTGCTCTATGTCCGATGGCTTGCCAAGCGCCACCACGCGGCATCCGCGCGGATTGAGCGGCTCGGTAATTCTTTTTATCACTCCGCCCTTTCCGGCAGCATCGCGCCCTTCGAAAAGAATAACAACCTTCAGGCCGCTTTCTTTAATCCAGTATTGCAGCTTGACGAGTTCGTCCTGCAGCTTTGCAAGCTCTTGTTCGTAAAAAGCCTTCCTGATTTTACCCTTGCTGTTGTACCTTTCATCGAAAGGCACAGATAATTCTGCTGAATCGGCTTGTATGCCGCTTTTCTTAGATTTGTCGGCCTCCTTGTTGGAGTCCTTATTTTTTTTATTACCCATAAACGCTCCAAGTTAGTTTTGGGAATTACTTATGAAAATTTATGCCAAATTATATTGAATTAGTATCGTCAATAAAAAATGATAATTTAACAGGTTAACAGCCGTGTATTTTATTGTATAATTGCCGGAAAAATGTTAAGTTAAAACTTTGTAAAGATTTATTAAGGGGAAAAATGAAAACAAAGAATTTATATATATTAGCGCTGGCTATGCTTATTGCGATTGCCGGCTGGCAGTGCTCCGAAACCGTTTCAACCTCGGAAGATGCAAGGCTGGTTACTGAAACAGAGCTTGTTAAAATACCAGGCTACGACTGGTACACACCTGTAAAGTTAGTTTATTACCCCGACCCGGATACAATCCTGGCTATTAAAGATGAATTTGACAGTTCCAGGCATAGTTTCTTAGTATTCTCTATGCCTGCGTGCGCCTGCGACAACAACCAGAAACTATTCCCGAAAGCCATGAAAGTTCTTGATACATCGGGTATTTCGATGAAGTTTATTGAAATGTACACTGTCAAGAACAATAAAACAAAGCATCCTTACGACAGTTTAATTACCCTTCGCTTCATACCAACAATCATCTTAATGAAGGACGGAAAGCCAGTATATTCAATTATCGATTCGGTAATCGACCAAAGCATTGCCAATTACACAATCGAAGGAGAAATTCTTAGAGCTTTGAGGAAATAATAATACTTATGCGTTACTGGCTTGTAAAAACTGATCCTGCGGCTTACTCATGGGAGCAATTCCTGAAAGATAAAACTACAACCTGGGACGGGGTGCGCAACTACCAGGCACGCAACAACCTGAAAGAAATGAAAGCCGGGGATATGGCCTTGTTTTATAACAGCGGCGAAGACCGCAAAGTAAAGGGCATAGTAAAGGTAGCAAAAGAGTTTTTCCCAGACCCTGCAACTGATGATGGCAGGTGGGTAGCCGTTGGGCTGGTTGTCGTCGGATCGCTGAAAAAGCCTGTCGGGCTCGATAAAATTAAAAATGACAAGGAGTTGGCAGATATTGCACTGATTAAGCAGTCAAGGCTTTCTGTAATGCCGCTTTCAGAACCAGAATTCCGCAGGATTGTAGAACTGGGCAGCTAAATACCCCACATAACATTACCTCAAATATTGTATTGTCGAAAAATATTCGACATAAAATCTGTTGATTTTGCTATATTTTGTTGTCTGCTCCAATAGTTAAATTGCATTTGGCTATTATGAAATTAATGATTTTGTCAATGAAGGTAATGTTGGCTGATGACTCGGATTACGTCAGGCTGAGCCTCAGAAAAATGCTGTCGCGCAACCCCATGATCGACGGTATTATCGAGGCGGAGACGATAAGCAAGGCCAAGGAGGTATTGGAACTGGAAATGCCTGACGTATTGATTCTCGACCTCAGCTTCCCCGAGGGCAGCGGATTCGAGGTATTAGGCTATGCCCGTGCAAAAGGATTGGTAAAAATTATCGTTATCCTTACGAATTATCCGGGCAGTCCTATGAAAAACAGAAGTTTCCGGGAAGGAGCCGACTTCTTCTTCGACAAATCAAATGAGTTTATGAAAGTAATTGACGTTATTAACAAGCTGTCTAAGGATTGTACGGTTGGCGATACGAATGAGGGCATCGGGTCAGGAACTGAACAACAGGAAATAAGCGCGATGAATTAATAAAGTTTGTTAACAATGCTCAGTAATACAGGAGCCGCCCCGATTGCGATTATCGGCAGCAACCCTCTCTGATTTTTAATGGGGCGGTTCCGTTTATTTACGAACAGGAACCTGTCTGTTCTGCTTTGCACCTAAAACATCAAAGTTATTCCCAGCTTATAAGTCGTATAAGTCATTGGCGAGGCCGATTCGAAAGGCCAGTTCATATCGTTTCGTTTCAATGTATAGAGAATATAAGAGATAGTGTATTTAAGAACAGCATTCAAAATAGGGTAGCTCAATTTGTTTGCCTTAAGCAAATCGTCGCCGAAAAAATCGATCGTCCTCTGGATAATAAGTTCGCCGAATAAAGGCACAAGCCACTGGCCAAAGTTGTGGCGGGGGAAAACAATCTGGTTCTCGACACCGGCATTTAAATAAACCATACCTGATAATGAATACATTGCCCCGGCCTCGAAAGACTGCCCGAACCGGGTTGTTTCGTCATATTTTTTAATTGTTGCCGAGTCTCCGGGCGAATTGCCGCTGCCTTCGAAATCGACAGCAGTCCAAATAAGTGATGATGAATGATAGAGTATCAGCCTGGATAGATTAGCAAATTCGTAGCCGTAGCCGTTACGGTAACCCAGGCCAAAACGCCAGCTGTCGGTCGTCAGTCCTTGGTAAGGGAATTGCGGAAATTTTAAGTGCGAGGACTGATTGCTTGCAAAAGCAAATTCGGAAGCATAGTAAAAATTGCCGGGTAATTCTTTGAATCCATAGAAGCGGGTGAAACCGTATTTGAGGTCGAGAGAATATGCCATTGCCAGTTTGCCGGAGAAATCAATATTAACGAATTGGGGCTGTGCCAAACCGTAATTAATCTCTATTGTAGGGCTGTTCTGCAGATGTGTGGGTATGTTCCAATATTTGTCCAGGATTTTATCCCAGAGGGTCGGCTCACCTTCCTCGTTTTTCGAATGAGCACAAAAAGCGCTGAGAAGGAAAATTATTACTATAAACTTAATTTTTATCAACTACTCTCTTAATTATCAATTTACGGCAAAAAGCATATTGAACGCTTTACAACTTAGCAAAGAAGACGGCAGGAGCGGCAATTTAATATTTAATCCATGAATTTAATCACAATTCTTTTGTTTTTGAGATATTCACCATTTAGCTTGCCCGTGCCCGGGTTTAGTATGTCTGTGTAATCGTAATCCGATATTCTCGATACTGGTATCCCCTTCGAAATCAGATATTTCTTAACTGATTTTACCCTGCCCGAAGCAAGGATAAAGCTGCTGTCGGCAGCCTGGAGCCCGGCAAAGCCGGAAATCCCGATTTTCAGCTGCTTATACTCTTTTAATAATTTAACAATCCTGTTCAATTCGGCGAAGGATTCTTTTTTAATAACTGATTTCCCAGCTTCAAAAAACAAGTTGTTTAATTCTAAAGACTGGCCTGATTCTACAGGAACAAGATATAGGTCGGATACCCTGCTACGGTAGGACTTCAATTCACTCAGGTCGATATTCTGGCAAACCGCCGCAAAACCAGGGTATTCAGCCCTAATCGAATAACGCCTGCCGCCGGGAAGAATTACCTTATACATATGCAAGGCAGGATTAGTGTGTGCGGTGCCGATTTCCGCCCCTGCTGAAAGGTCGTCATATTTTATCAGGGCATCAAGGGTATCGCCGGTTTTCGAATTGATTACCCTGCCGCTTAGAAGCATAACCGGATTGGGGCGTTTGTCGAGCGGCAGGCCTATCCTGAATATATCCCATCCGCCAATTGACTTATTGTTCGAGGAGAAATACGCGAATTCGCCCGAAGCAGGAATGGTATAAAAGTTTTCGTCTTTTGGAGTATTGATTGTGGGGCCAAGGTTTACGGGCTGCGACCACCGTGTCCAGCTATTGTCCAACCTTCGTGTCATGAAAATATCCCTCTTACCGTACCCTTTATGCCCGTTGCTCGAAAAATATAGCGTAACGCCGTCCGAAGCCAGGAAGGGGTCAGATTCTTCTTTGTCTGTATTAATAGTTTTGCCGAGGCTGATTGGCTCGCTCCATTTGCCGTCTTTCCTGGCAAATGTTACAAAGAGGTCGTTTGTTTTTAATTTTTTGTCTCTGCCCAGAGAAATTATGATAACGTTGCCCTCATTGGAAAGGCATGCATTGTGGTATTGGCTGTAGGTAAAGAAATTAGGAATTTTTAGGTCTCTGGGGAAGCTCCATCCGCTTTTGGTAATATTCGACATTGCAAGGCCGTTGGCTGCGCTGCCGTAAAGGTTGTGCAACAACAGGTAATTACCGTCCGGCGTTACGGAATTAACACCGTTAGGATATGTATTATTGAGCGGAGAGCCGATATTGGCGGCTTTGTTCCAGCTGTCAAATCCGGATTTGGTTGAAAAATAAATATCTTCTCCGCCAAAGGAACCCTCCCCGCCGTTGCGAACAAAGTATAGTGTTTCGCCGTCGGGTGAAATTACTGCAAGATACTCGTCTTTATCAGAATTTATCTTATTTCCGAGGTTTTCAATTTTATCAATAATAGCGTTTTCGTATTCCTTTTTTATGTTTGCTGCATAATCGCTATCGGCAAAATAATCAAGAAACCTGCGGTAGTCCTCCAGTCCACTGCTTAGTTCTGCAGCTTTACGTGCACATTCTCCGTACATGTCTTCGTAGTTTTGTGCTGCTTCCACCAAATCAGGTATCGTGCCGCATTTTTTAATGAACTCACCTTTCACTATACTTGCCGAAGGTGAAGAATGGAATACTTTAAGTACTTCTTTCATTTCTTCTTTGTTCAGAGAGGGTGCTATCATGGCTATTGCGCTATCCAGTCTGGGATTGCCGGGGAATATTTTCGAATACAAAATCAGATCGCTCAATCCCGAAATAAACTTAATGCCTTCGGAATCCATACCTGCATGGTTGAAGTCGGGGAAATAACCTATGAAGTTTTCAATGTCGCCAAGTGATTTGACATTTGCCCTGGCATATTTTTCAATTTCGGAAATTCTGGGGCTGCCTGGAAAAAGGCGTGTAAAGGCCATGCAGCTCTCCATGTCCTTGATATAGCTGAGCGCCAGTTCTTCGAGGGCCTGCCTTTCCGAGCCGTATCCTATCCTGGTAACAACGGAATCGATATCTTCGAATGATTTTATTTGGGCGATAATAAGGTGAAAATTACTTTTTCGCAGCAAAGGATACAACTGAACAGCTTCGATTAGCTGGCCTAAGGTTTTGGATTTATCGTAATAAGCCTGCTGCAGTATCTGTAGCACCGGTATAGTATTAAGAGAATTTACCACCATAGGTATATTATCTCTGCTAAGCTTTGGTGCCGATCTATTCAATACGGAATCGGAAAACCTGCTGGCCGGGAAAAACCTGTTGAAAAAGACAGCGTCATTAGTATTTTCAATCAGGAAATAAGCATCAGCATCTTTATGAATTGCCTTAATTGACTGCAAATTATTTAACTTGTCATGGCTTATAAAAAGTAATTCTTCGTCGAAGGTATTAAGCCATTTAGGAGCGCCTATGCTTTCCACACTATGTTTATTACCCTCGGGGCTCAAAAAATAGAAAATCGTACCAGTCAGCAGGGCAGCTGCCCCGCCGGCAATCAGCCTGTTTTGCTCGCTTGTAAGGCCGTTTATTCCAAATCCGTCAGGGATTATTCTGTAAACAGCATAGCCTGTCCCGGTTGATATACCTGCGTTGATACTCCAGCCAAGAAAATTCAACTTTTCGACGAAGTAAGGCTCATTATAAACCTTCACTTGGTTTTTCTCATTTTTTTCAGGTTCATCGAACCTAGGGCGCAACGATGTGCATGATACTAAATACAGTATCAATATTATAGTTGAAATACAATATTTTATGCTCAATGTTCTCAAGGTGGCTAATATAAAAAAAAATATCCGGATAATGATAAGTTGCTGTTTCCAAATCGATGAAACTCTGAAAAAATTTCTTTTGTTGAAAGATATTACGCATATGTAATAAAAGTGTATTTCTGCAAAATAATTTGAATGAATTTATTAATTTATGTATATAAAATTTAAATAATTTATTAAAATGTACACTTGGAGCATATATGAGAAATGTAAAATCGTTATTTTGTAATAATTGGCTAATAGTCTTTGTATTTACACTTTTAACAGTATATACTGCAATTCCCCAATGGAAGCAGCCGATGCATGATGTGCTTATAACCACCTCGGTGGTTAGCTCAAACGGGGGCCTGATTGCATCCACATGGACTGGTGGATTGTTCCGCTCGTCCGATAATGGGGCCACATGGTATAACTTCATATCAAGCCCTATGTTAAATAAAATAAATACTCTTTATAGATATAAGCAAAACATCCTGGCATCAGTCCACCCGGATGCTATATTTATTTCTACCGATGAAGGCGCTTCGTGGAATCCCGCCAGGCAAAACTTGCCATCGGAAGTAAAATGTTTTGTCGAAATAGGTTCAAGTGTCCTTGCAGGGCTGCGCAACGGCGTTATACTGAAATCGAACGACAATGGTAAAACATGGACGGAATTAAACCTGATAATTAAAAATCTTGCTTCGATGGCTGTTTATAAGAACTTTCTTGCTGCCGGCAACGACAAAGGCCTGTTTCTTATAGATACGTCCTCGTTTATAATTGTGAAAACAATTGATACTGAGGTAATCAACAGAGTTATGAAAATTGCTGCCGAGGGCGAAACCATAGCAGTCGGAACCGAAGAAAACGGCATTTTTTTCTCGCACGACGGAGCGCTAACCTGGAGCCAATCGCTTAAAGGACTCGATAATTATTCGATTATCGACCTTGAGGTTCGCAACGGTGTATTCTATACTGTTAACCTGACAGGTGTTTTCAAATCGGAGAACAATGGTAAGGACTGGTTTTGCATTACTTTGGACTACCCTGTTATCGATATTAAGCGACTGAATTTTATAGGGAATGATTTGTATATGTTTACGGAGGAAAATGGTGTTTTGCTTTCGAAGAACGGCGCTAAACCCATTATTGTTAGCTCTGGCCTAAGGTTTTTTAAAATCAACTCCTTACACTCTGCCTTCGGCAAAATATATGCCGGAGTGGAAGCCGGTGTTTATAAGTCTTCCGATATGGGTGAAAAATGGATGTCATCTACCAAATGGAACTTAAATAAAATGATTACCGATATCGAATCGGCTAATGGAATAATGTTTGGCGCCGCGGGGATTTCAGGTATTCTCAAGTCCATCGACAGCGGAGTTAACTGGAAACAGTCTTTTAACAGTAATGGTGAAATAGTTATTACTTCTCTTGCTGAATTATCAGGAAAAGTATTTGCCGGTGCCGACGGCTACGGTGTTTACTTTTATAATGATACGGATTTCGGGTGGTATGAAGTTAATAACGGGCTGCTTAATAAGGACGTATTATGTTTGGTTGGCAGCAACGGAAGCCTTTATGCAGGCACCAACGGAGGCGGTATATTCGTTTCGGATAATAATGGTGATTCTTGGGAGGAACTGAGCCCGGTAATAAAATCACTGAAAATAACATCCCTGGCTGTTTCGGGCGATACAATTGCTGCCGTTGCCGGGAATGGGATCGTTATGTTTTCGGCAGACCGGGGCACATCATGGAAAGAAGACAATGATGTTCTCACGGGTGAGATAAACTGCATTAATATTCTTGGTAATAAAATTATTGCCGGCACAATTAAGGGAGTATTAATATATAATGACTTTTACGATGAATGGCAGGAACAGAACAAGGGACTGAACCATTTGAATGTATTGTGCATGGAACTTTCTGGCGGTATTGTATATGCTGGCACTGACAGCGGCGGGGTTTACATGGCTAGAATTGAAGATTTGGAAACAGGTATTAAAGATAATCCTGTTGTCCATAAAAGTGAAATACTATTCTATCCCCAACCTGCAAGTGATAACATATCCATTTCAATACCCGGCCCCTTAATTGACGC
>DAINRZ010000004.1:0-21115 GCA_036741575.1 Kapaibacterium sp. (SeqCode) | reverse complement strand
CCCCCATTTGATGTCCGTTCAGTATATTTTTCTCATTTTTTCGATTTCTTTTTTTATCTCGATTTTGTTCGAGCGAGGATCGACACGGAAGACACACTGGCGCCTTTCGCCAAGTTTCATGGCTTTTTCCGTAATCAAAGGCTTTCTTATAATATCGCTCATTTTACTTCTCTTTTATATTTAGATAGCAAAAGTTTCTTCAATTTTTTCTAAAGCACCTTTGAAAATAAGGAGCTTCCTGTGGTTTAATATATCGTATGCGGATATCTTATCAGCCGGGAATATCGAAACATTAGGGATATTCCTTGTCGAAAGATATACTTTGTCGTCATCCTGAGGCAGCAATACAAGCACTTTTTCTCCCGAAAGCTTCAGGTTTTCGAGCACCTGGTGCATAGTAGCAGTCTTGATTGCTTCGAGTGTGAAATCCTCGACTACTTTTATGCCGTCTTCGGCGCAGCGAAGCGAAAATGCGGATTTGCGTGCCAGCCTTTTCAGTTTCTTTGTAATCTTAAGGTCGTATGTATGGGGCTGGGGGCCGTGAATAGTGCCGCCACCTACCCATACGGGCGAGCGCGATGAGCCCGAGCGTGCAGTACCCCTGCCTTTTTGGCGCCAGGGTTTCTTGCCGCCACCGGAAACTTCCGAGCGAACTTTGGTTTTATGAGTGCCCTGCCTTTGGTGGGCAAGGTATGTAACCACTGCCTGATGCATTGCGTTTTCGTTGGGCTCGATACCGAATATATCGTCGTTCAATTCGACGAATCCGGCTTTATCACCATTATTATTATATAATTCGACTTGCATTTTCTTTGCCTATAGCTTAACAATTTCCAATAATGAATTTTGTGCTCCTGGAACGCTGCCTTTGATAAGTATCAAATTCTGGCCGGGAATTACTTCCACCACCTGGAGGTTCCTGACAGTTGTCCTCTTGTTGCCGAGCTGGCCTGCCATGCGCAATCCCTTGATAACCCTAGAGGGATAGGACGAAGCACCAATAGAACCGGGGTGCCTCTGTCGGTCTGACTGGCCGTGATGAACCATTCCTACGCCACCAAAATTGTGCCTTTTGACAACACCCTGGAATCCTTTGCCTTTGCTCGTGCCAATTACTTTAATTTTATCGCCTTTTTTGAACTGCTCAACAGTCAGTTCATCGCCAATTTTCATTTCAGAGGTATAATCCCTGAATTCTTTGATATGGCGTTTCGGCTTTACTTTTGATTTTTCAAAATGACCTTTCAGAGGCTTGTTGACCTTCCTGTCTTCGATATCTTCGAAACCGACCTGGATGGCGGAATAACCGTCATTATCGGGAGTTCTCAGCTGAAGTACAGGGCAAGGGCCAGCTTTAATGACGGTGCAGGGTATCTGCGTACCGTCCTCGGCATACAAGCTTGTCATTCCTATTTTCTTGCCTAATATTGCGGCGGAAGTCATTTTTTAGCTCCTTGATTATACTTTTACTTCGACATCGACGCCGGCGGGAAGTTCCAGCCTCATCAACGCATCGATAGTTTTCTGCGTCGAACTGAAGATGTCGATTAATCTTTTGTGAATACGCGCTTCAAACTGTTCGCGCGACTTTTTGTCAACGTGTGGCGAGCGCAGTACAGTATATACTGATCGCCGGGTTGGCAGCGGTATCGGACCTGATACCACTGCTCCGGTTTGCTTTACTGTACGAACTATTCTCTCTGTCGATTTATCGATGAGATTATGGTCGTACGATTTTAATTTTATTCTTATTCTTTGTGTTGCCACTTTATTTTTCCTCAAAAAATTTTAATTGAGTATAAAAACTCAGTTTATTTCAGACTACTCGATAATCCTTGTTACAACGCCCGAGCCGACTGTCCTGCCGCCTTCGCGGATAGCAAAGCGGAGACCTTCGTCCATAGCAACGGGAGTAATAAGTTCGATTTCCAGGTTGTCCAGGTTGTCGCCGGGCATAACCATTTCTACGCCTGCAGGCAGGTTAAGAATACCGGTAACGTCTGTTGTACGGAAGTAGAACTGGGGACGGTAGCCGCTAAAGAACGGTGTATGCCTTCCGCCTTCTTCTTTCTTCAATACGTAAACCTGTGAGTTGAATTTATGATGAGGTGTGATCGAACCTGGTTTGGCAATAACCATACCGCGTTCGAGTTCATTTTTATCTACACCGCGGAGAAGGAGGCCTACGTTGTCGCCGGCGCGGCCTTCGTCCAATAATTTACGGAACATTTCAACGCCTGTGCAGGTTGTTTTCTTCTGCAAGCCGAAACCAACGATCTCAACTTCTTCGCCAACCTTAACGATGCCTTTTTCAATCCTGCCTGTGCCAACTGTACCGCGGCCGGTGATTGAGAAAACGTCTTCAACCGGCATAAGGAAAGCCTTGTCAACATCGCGTACCGGTGTGGGTACGTAATCATCGACAGCTGCCATTAATTCAAATATACAATTTAATCTTGGATCGTCTGCGGGGACTGACGGGTCTGTTCCGGCGTCGAGGGCCTGGAGTGCAGAACCTTTGATAATCGGAATATCATCTCCGGGGAATTCATATTCATTTAGAAGGTCGCGGAGCTCCATTTCAACGAGGTCGAGAAGTTCTGCATCTGCAATGTCAACTTTATTCATAAATACGACAATGCGGGGAACACCAACCTGGCGGGCTAAAAGAATGTGCTCTCTTGTCTGGGGCATTGGGCCGTCTGTTGCGGCGCATACTACGATAGCGCCGTCCATCTGTGCAGCGCCGGTAATCATGTTCTTGATATAGTCGGCGTGACCTGGACAGTCAACGTGAGCATAGTGGCGGTTTTCTGTTTCATATTCCACGTGTGCTGTAGCAATCGTTATTCCACGTGCGCGTTCTTCGGGCGCATTATCGATGGAGTCGAATGTCCTGACCTGTGTGCTGGTACCTTTCTTTGACAATGCCATTGTGATAGCGGCAGTCAAAGTAGTCTTGCCATGGTCAACGTGGCCGATTGTGCCTACGTTAACGTGGGGTTTGGTTCTTTCAAATTTCTCTTTAGCCATTTTTGATAGCTCCTATATTATAATTACGATAATATGTTTATAATTTTCGATTTATTTAAATTCATTACAAATTATACTATCATTGCTGTAATTGATTTAACATTACCTTTATTAATAAGCCTGCGGCTTGACTGTCACCGGCTCGTAATGCGAGAAAGCCATTGTGTAAACTGCCCTTCCCTGGCTTAGCGACCTTAGTTTCGTAACGTATCCGAACATTTCCGAAAGTGGCGCCGCACCTTTTACGGCCTGCATCATACCTCTCTGGTTTATACCTTCTATCCTGCCTTTTCTCGAGTTCAGGTCGGCAATGATATCGCCCACATATTCATCGGGCGAAACCACTTCGACGTCGAAATAAGGTTCCAGCAGGGTTGGGGATGCTTTCCTCAGGCCTTCTTTGACGGCAATCGAGGCAGCAATTTTATATCCCAGTTCCGACGATAATTCATGGTTGTGCTCGGCTTCGAGAACGACGACTTTTACGTCTGTCATCGGATAGCCATCGGGGCCAATTTGCAGGGCTTCTTTCACTCCGGTCAGAATCGAAGGGATAAAGGGCTTCAGCAGTTTGTTGCCGTCGAGCATGCTTTCGACAACCAATCCGCGATTTCTATCCGTCGGCGACATTTCTATCAGGACATGGCCGAATTGAGTTTTACCTGCCATCTGGCGGTCGAACCGCCCTTCCTGCCTGATTGTCGAGGCAATCGTTTCCCTGTATGCCACCTGCGGCTTACCGCTGCGGGTTGCCAGGTTGAATTCCCTCTTGATTCTGTCTGCCATAATTTCAAGGTGAAGCTCGCCGACGCCGGATATAATTATCTGGCCGCTTTCTTCATCGTTACGGAAAGTGAAAGTCGGGTCTTCGTCGCTCAGCTTGCCCAGCACTTCGAGCAATTTATCCTGGTCTGCCAGGGTTTTTACTTCGATGGACTGGTTTATCACGGGTTCAGCAAACCTGATTTTTTCGTAAACCAGAGGATGTTTAATATCGCAAAGCGTGTCGCCTGTCTTGGTAAACCTGAGGCCTGGTATGGCCACGATTTCTCCGGAATATATATCCTTCAGCTCTTCCCTCTTGTTTGCCGACATTCTCATAATCTTGAGTACTTTCTCCTTTTTGGCGGATGAAGTATTCTCGACTGATGTGCCTATTGACAGAGTACCCGAGTAAATCCTGATAAAAGTAAGCTTTCCCACATATGGGTCGGTTAGTACTTTAAACGCAAGCGCCGAAAAAGGTTCTTCATCGGTTGGCTTTCTGCTGATGTGTTTATCGTGGTCTTCAACGTCGAAACCCGGGAGGTAGTTAACCTCTTCGGGAGAAGGAAGAAAATCGATAACAGCATCTATCAGTGGCTGTACACCTATGTTTTTGAGTGATGAACCGGTGAAAACGGGAACGATTTTCTGGCTGAGAGTGCCGGCTCTTAAACCGGTTTTAATCTCATCCTCCGTCAAATCAGTCTCTTCGAGGTACTTTGTAAGTAATTCGTCGTTTTGCTCGGCAGCTGCTTCCACCATTTTGGAACGGTATTCGGCTGCTGTGTCGGCAAATTCTGCAGGAATCTCATCGAGTTTAAAATTAAAGCCCTGTGAATCATATTCGAAATACATAGCTTTCATCTTAATTAAGTCGATAATTCCTTTGAACTGGTCTTCGGCACCCATGGGTATAAACACCGCAACGGGCGAAGCGCCAAGTTTATCGCGCATCATTTGCAATACGCGCTCAAAATTTGCCCCGAGCCTGTCCATCTTGTTTACATAAGCAATCCTGGGTACATGGTATTCGCTTGCCTGGTGCCAGACTGTTTCGGACTGGGGTTCCACCCCGCCCACGGCACAGAATATTCCTATTGCACCGTCGAGCACCCTTAGCGACCTCTGCACTTCGGCTGTAAAGTCGACATGGCCGGGAGTATCGATAATGTTAATCTGATGGTCTCGCCAGAAGCATGTAGTAGCTGCCGACATTATGGTAATTCCCCTTTCTTTTTCTTGGTCCATGTAGTCCATGAAGGCGGTTCCTTCATCTACTTCGCCAATTTTGTGCAGGCTACCTGTATAGAACAAAATGCGTTCCGTAGTGGTAGTCTTTCCTGCATCGATATGGGCCATAATGCCGATGTTTCTCAATTTCGATATAGCTACTGACCTCGGCATAACCTCAGCAATTCAATTTACAAAGAACGATAGATTTTTTACCATTTAAAGTGGGCAAAAGCCTTGTTGGCTTCGGCCATTCTGTGAGTATCGTCACGTTTTTTTACGGATGAACCTTCGCCGTTGGAAGCGGCCATAATCTCGGCAGAGAGTTTGCCTGCCATTGATTTGTCGCGCCTGGAATTGGCATAGGTTTTTATCCATCTGATAGCAAGAGCAATGCGGCGGTCTTCGCGGACATCGACAGGCACCTGGTAAGTGGCACCGCCAACCCTGCGCGACCTGACCTCGAGAACCGGGGCAACATTGTTGATTGCTGACTTAAATACTTCGAGCGGGTCTTTTTTGGAGCGCTCGGCAATAATATCGAAAGCATCGTAAACAAGTTTCCTTGCAGTGTTTTTCTTGCCGCTTTCCATAATATAATTAATGAACTTGGCAAGAACTATATCATTGTATTTCGGGTCGGGCATTACACGCCTTTTTTCTGCTCTTCTCTTTCTCATTTTTCTATTCGCTTACAATAAAATTATTGATAAATTACTTATTTTTTAGCTTTGGGTCTCTTGGCGCCATATTTCGAGCGTCCCTGTTTCCTGCCGTCCACTCCCTGGGTGTCTGCGGTACCCCTGATAACGTGGTACCTGACGCCGGGTAAGTCTTTTACCCTGCCGCCGCGGATATAAACGATGGAGTGCTCCTGAAGGTTGTGGCCTTCGCCCGGAATATAAGCAGTTACTTCGGTACCGTATGAAAGCCTGACACGTGCCACTTTGCGCAAAGCCGAATTAGGCTTTTTGGGTGTTGTGGTATAAACCCTTGTGCAAACTCCCCTTTTCTGGGGGCACGATTTCATTGCCGGTGATTTACTCTTTACAACCACCTTTTTTCTTGGCTTCCGTATTAACTGACTAATAGTCGGCACTCTATTCTCCCAAATAATAATATTTCAAAAATTACAAAAAATTTTAACACTTGTTTTCAGAGCTTGCAAAATTATGTAATAAAAAAATATTATGCAAATAATTTTTGCAAAAACTTCAATTTTTTTCAAATATTTCCAAATTCCCGGAAGGATTTGTACTAAAATTGCAAAGAAATGTATAGACAACCAAGGATGGGAATTATTTTATCAATTGCAGAATATTATTTACTTTTACGTAATTGAATAATTCAATTGTTTTTAGTAAATTGATACGGCTTTTTTAATAATTTTCTTTTCAAGTTTTAAAATGGATGGTAACTCTTTTAATATTAAACAGGAACAAATCGGGAAACTGAAGGAATTATTCCCGGAAATGGTTTCAGAAAAGAAGATTTACCAATTTATAACAATAACATTCCTGCTATTCAAAGATGCCGGAGTGGATTTTATGACGGTGTAAGGGAGAAAAATGAATTATTTGAAACTAATAAGCGAAACTATTCAAAATTTGGCAAAAGAATTCCAAAGCAATCCATTTAATTATCTTTATGAAATTGAATTACAAGCACAATTATACGTCTCTCTAAAAAAATTAACAAATGAAAACATTTCTTTTAATTTTACAAATAAGGAATATAATGATATACATACTGATTTCTCAATCGTAAGAATTGAATATCCATATAATCAAAATTGGATTGATATAGCAATTCTTGATAGGAATAGATTCATATCTAAAGGTTTTAAATTAAATGGAAATCCATTATATAATGAGCCTGTTGACATTGCAATCGAAATTAAATATGAGATGTTTAATGAATCTAAGGACTATCATAGTGATATTATTAAACTAAATAATTTAATAAAGAATGACGATGAAAAATATAGAATTAATACAGGCATTGCAATTTTATTTACACATAATAAGAACGGAATATCAACAATTCACTATAATGATTTAATGATAAATGATTTCAATTTGAGTATAGGCTGCGTAAACAAAGTTGTAATTTATCCTGAAATATTTGATTTAGAAAAAGGTAAAAGTCACAATTAATTATTTATGAAATATATGCTCGACAGGCTTTTTGAAAATAACGACCAGTCAAAAACCAACACATTCCTGCAATTCAAAGATGCCGGAGTGGATTTTAGAACGGTGTAAGAATATATTAAAGGTAAATCATGTGTAATACAGATTTTATTAACGGTATTATTGTAGCTTTTATAGGTGGCGCTATCGGTGGTATTGTTATATGGTTAATCGGTGTGGCTAAAGATTCTGTTACAAAGCTTTGCGATACAAAAAAAGTTGAAAAATGGCTCAAAATAAATACTTTAGATGAGATAAAGTGGAGATCAACAAGAGCAATTGCAAGCCATAATAATTTACCGGAAGATAGAGTCAGATACATTTGTAGTTATTCTAAGAAAATTCAACTTAACACAAAAGATAGTAATGAATCTAAAGAATTATGGAAAATAAGACATGATGATTGATAGACTATTTGAGAATAACGACCAGTTAAAAACCAATACATTCCTGCAATTCAAAGTTGCCGGTGTGGATTTTAGAACGGTGTAAGGATTTTGGTGAACTTACCAACATATAAGTACCACAGGTTCCTGGATGAGGCAGGGGATACAACGTTCTTTGGAAAAAAAAGGATTATGATATTAGGGAAAGAGGGCGTCTCTCTTTGTTTTCTTATTGGTATGTTGAAGTTAAACGAAGATTTGGATTCAACCAGAAAAAAAGTAATCGAACTACAGAAATCAGTTGCAGAAGATGAATATTACAGGGAAATTCCAAGTGTTATTAAAGTGAAACAAAAACAGGGGTTTTATTTTCATGCTAAAAATGATATACCGGAAATCAGGAAAACATTTTATGATTTTATCAAAACTTTGGATTGCAGTTTCGAAGCAGTAGTTGGCAGAAAGATACCATCGATATATGAAAAAAAGCATAACATGCAGGGCAGTGAGTTCTATGCTGATTTGCTATCGCATTTACTTAAAAACAAACTTCATAGCGACACAAAGCTTATTTTGAATATAGCCCAAAGGCAAAATAGTACTGAAAACAAGAACTTAGAAACAGCTTTAAGAAATGCAATTCAGAGATTTAATAAAAAATATCCCGGCAAAGAAATAAAAAAAGAAGTGGTTTTTAATGTACAAAATCAAATAAGCGAACCATTATTAAATATTGCAGATTACTTTTGTTGGTCTGTACAAAGAGTATTTGAACGGGGAGAAATGAGGTATTATAATTATATTTGCGATAAAATATCCTTAATACTTGATTTATATGATAAAGAAAATTGGAGTGACAGCGGAAATTACTATAAGAATAATAAACCGCTTACTATAAAAAATAAATTAAGCCCGCCTGTATACTAGAAGGATACCCTTCCCCGGCTTGGAGCCAGACTTCATATACCGCAGGCTTAATTTAATTTACGTTTCAAATATAAAATAATTTTAAATGAAAAAAAAATAAAAGAATTATGAAACTAAATTTCGACCCTAATCAAGATTATCAGTTAGATGCTATTAAGGAAATTGTGAACGTTTTTGAAGGGCAAGCTATTTACAATTGCCTTTAAAAGTGGCACATTCTTTTATTTCAAAGATGTAGATGTTGTTTGGGTGAATATACACCCCCACAACAAAAAAAACGCCGGACTATCTGCCCGGCGTCATTTATCAAATATGTAGTAACAATTTATTTCTTCTCTGCTTAGCTTTCCTGTATCCACTAATAAAATGAAAAACATCCGTTTTCGTTTGAATAATATAATTGATTAAAAAAGAATAGGTATTATGAAATATAACAATTATAGAATATTGCTTAGGCCGGAACCCGAGGGCGGTTTCACAGTTACGGTTCCCACTCTTCCGGGTTGTATAACTTATGGCTCATCGCTCGACGAAGCCAGAAATATGGCTAAAGAAGCTATCGAATTATATCTCGAAAGCCTTGTGGCTCATAATGAAGTTATACCGAATGACAATGACACACTAGAATACAACATTTTAGTTGAGTCTTATGCCTGACATTCCAGTACTGAAACCATCCGAAGTAATTAAAATTCTTCAGAGAAATGGATTTGAAATAGACAGAATAAAAGGAAGTCACTATGTTCTTTTGAATAAAACAAATAATGTAAGAGTTGTAGTGCCATTTCATAAATCTGACCTCCCCAAAGGTACGCTTCACGAAATTTTTAAACAATCAGGACTGACAGAAGAAAATTTCAGGTAAAACAATGCTGACAGTGAAAACTTTTCAATTCACTATTCGAGTTTAATGGTTCAAAAATAATTTTCATATACCTCATCAATCACAAAATTATAAAAAACGCCAGTCTCTCAACCGGCGTCATCTGTCAAATATATAGTATCAAATTTATTTCTTCTCTGCCTTCATTTTTCTGTATTCGTCTATGATTTCTTCCTGTATGGCTTTGGGTACGGGGCTGTATTTCAGGAATTCCATAGTAAATTCGCCTTTGCCCTGTGTGGCGCCCCTCAGCTCTGTGGAATAACCGAACATCTCCTTGAGCGGCACTTCGCACTCTACGACAACAAAGCCTGCATCGACGCCTGTGTTGGCTATTATGCCGCGCCTTTGGTTTAGCTGGCCGATAATTACGCCCTGGAATTCTTCGGGGGCCGATGTCTCAAGTTTCATAATCGGCTCCAGGATGATGGGCTTTGCTTTGGCAATAGCTTCTTTGATAGCAGCCTTTGCGGCAGTCTTGAAAGCCATGTCCGACGAATCCACCGGATGCATCGAGCCGTCGTTGAGGACAGCCTTGATACCTACTACAGGCTGCTCTATCAGCACGCCCTTGTGCAACTGCTCCTGGAATCCCTTATCCACGGACGGAATGTAATCTTTGGAGATAACGCCGCCAACAATCTTGTCTTCGAAAATATATTCTTCGGCCGAGCCGTAAGGCAGCGGTTCGATATATCCTGCAATACGTGCATACTGGCCCGAACCGCCGGTCTGCTTCTTGTGGGTGTAATCATATTCGAAGCTCTGAGTGATAGCTTCGCGGTAAGCCACCTTGGGCTTGCCGACATTCACTTCGCAGTTGTATTCCCTTTTAATTCTCTCTATGTAAATCTCCAGGTGAAGTTCACCCATACCTTTGATAAGCGTTTCGCCGCTTTCTTCGTCGCGCGAGACCACAAATGTCGGGTCTTCTTTCATAAACCTGTTGAGCGCTTTGGAGAAATTGGCCAGTTTGGCTTTTTCCTTGGCTTCTACGGCCAGTTCGATAACAGGTTTGGGTACATACATGGAAGTAAGTGAGTAATTGACAGTGCCGTCGGTAAACGTATCGCCCGATGAGCACTCCACGCCAAAGATAGCCACGATTTCGCCCGAGCCTACTTCGTCGATGTCGTGCATTTCATTTGCATGCATACGCACAAGACGCGGCACTTTCACCTTCTTTTGGTTTTTAGCATTGTAAATAAAATCGCCTTTCTTAATATGGCCCTGGTAGATACGCATATAAGTAAGCTGCCCGAATTTGCCGTCTTCCAGCTTGAAGGCATTGGCCACCAGCGGCAGTGCATCGTCGTGTATCAGTTCCACATGCTGCTCGTCATTGTCTATATCAAGAGCTTCATTTTTAATTTCAGACGGGTTGGGCAGGAAGTCCACAACACCGTCGAGCAGTGTCTGTATTCCCTTGTTCTGCTTGGCAGTGCCGACAAAAACAGGAGTAATGTGCCTTGCAATAGTAGCTTTGCGCAAAACAGGCTTCAGCTCTTCGGCCGAAACCGGTTCGTCCGCCAGGAATTTTTCGGCAATTTCATCATCGAAATCGGCAGCGGCTTCCACAATCTGTAGCCGCCTTACCTGTGCCTCTTCGGCAAGGTATTCCGGCACATCGTATTCCACAACGTTTTCGCCGTTAGCGCCTTCGTACTTTATCAATTTCATTTTCAGGAGGTCGACAACGCCCTCGAAACGGTCTTCTAAGCCCACGGGCATAGTAATCAGGACGGGTTTCAGATTCAGTTTCTCCTGGATTTGCGTCACTACTTTATCGGGGTTGGCGCCCGAGCGGTCAACTTTATTAATAAAAGTAATTCTGGGTACGTTGTACCTGCGCATCTGCCTGTCAACGGTTGTCGTCTGGCTTTGGACGCCGGCAACGCCGCAGAGCACTAGTATGGCCCCGTCCAGAACTTTAAGCGCACGCTCCACTTCGACCGTAAAGTCGATATGGCCAGGTGTATCAATCAGGTTTATATTAATGTCATTCCAAGTGGCATAAGTAGCAGCCGACTGGATTGTAATTCCTTTTTCACGTTCCAGGTCCATAGAGTCCATTGTAGGGCCCGAGCCTGTCTTGCTGCGGACTTCGACAATCTGGTGAATCTTTCCTGTGTAAAACAGGATGCGTTCACTCAGGGTCGTCTTGCCCGAGTCTATGTGTGCTGCAATTCCAATATTTCGGATTTTAGAAATATCGAGCATCTTTTTTCCGTTATTAATTTATAAAATTTTATATATTTATTAAACTTTGGTTAAGAAAAAATAAAGACTTACTTTTACTTACAACCTATTTCTATAAAGTTTTATATTGACGGAAATGCAATTATTTAATTGTAAATAAAATTTTAGATAATTCATATATATTAAAAAAGGGGTTCGGCGCAAAGCCAAAGCCCTTAATACTTTTCCGATTATTTTTTTCTAATTAATTTCTTAGAAACTGCCGAACTTGAACTGCAGATTGCCGGTTATACCACTTATGTCGCTGTTTTTAAATTCTTCGCCGTTGAATTTATAGTTTACACCGCTTACAAATCTATATCCGATTCCGGCATTTAGCCTGAACCATTTTGTAACATTTAATTCAACATTTACCGAAGGTTCCATCTGGAAAAAGAAATCATGCCCCAGATTATCGTCGTCATAGTAATCATGGCCATTGTAATCAAAATTGTCAAAATCGATCCACTCATAAGAAAGAGAACCCCCGCCGACATGGAATAGTACAGTAGCATGAATACCTTTTTGCGAAGCTAAAGTATATTCCAGTTCCAGGCCGAATTGGGACATCATTAGTGTGGGATGCGCGCCGGTCCAGGGATGATTGTAATCAGATTCCTTATTGCCGACAACCTGCGCATAGCCACCACCTCCAATTGACAAGGTGTGGTTGATAATCCATCCGCCCCTGCCGCCAACCATGAGCGATGGCGTACCGTTTATAGGCGTATATTTCATTACAAAAGCGCCAAAACCACCGTGCTCAATATCATCCCAGTTGAACAGATACTCCTGGTCGAAGTCGCCACCCGCATAAGCGCTAAAACCTCCAAGCATAACGAATGCTATAATAGTAAAGAATTTTTTCATAAATCACCTTAAATGTATAAATTTATAAGAATGAACATATAGCCAGTTTAAATACAGGGCTGCTGAGGTCCCGATTATCCAGCCCAAAACGTGAAACGCCCATTGCCTGCCTGTATCCAGCGCCAGCGCTTATCCCGAAACCATCCGACAGCTTCCAAATCAGGTTTATACCAGGTTCGGCGAAAAAAATCCATTGGTAATATGAGCTGTAGCTTATATCCACACTTGGGCTTTCGGTAATGTTGACCTGCCCTACCGACAAAGCCGCACCGATACTTATTCCTAAAGTCCCGCCCAGCCATAGTGTGTAATCTGCGTTCATCCCGAGATAGAACAAATTCAGTACAGGCTTGTATTTCGGGTCTCCTGTTTCAATGAGGATATTACGGCTCATCAGGTAATACATAGTGGCACCAATATTGAAATTATCATCCAGCCTTCCCGTTATATCGAAGCCCAGTTCTATCCCAGTCTTACTGTCCATTTCTGATCCTTTCAGCCCGAGCAATATCATACCTGAATGCTCCCTGGCTTCAGTTACGGGTCTGTTGTTCTCAGGCTCGGCCCCGCCCGGCAGAAGCTGTGCCTGGGCAATCCCGCAGAAAAAAGAAATTAGTAGTATCAATATTAGACTTTGTCTTTTCATGACAGCAATTACGAATTGAAATTGAATTTGTTACATACTTTTAGATGGAATTGAAATACATTACTTTCCTATTTTTCTTACAATCAGGTACCTACTAAGTTTCACCGGGATATAGTCAAAATTAAAAGAATAGGATAAATAACTGATATAATAATTGAAAGAATAATTAAATGACTAATACAAGCCTATGAATTTATAAAGCTTAGTGAGCTGTGGCATTAATTGCTTATAATGTATAAGATAAGACCATTAACTTAAAAAAAAATTAAAAAAGGCGGCCATAAAAATTTTAGACCGCCTTTATTAAATTAATTTAAACCGCAATCGCTTACTTATGTTGTTTCTTTATCAGGTTCAGTGCACTGCCTGCCTTGAACCATTCAAATTGTGCAGCATTATATGTGTGATTGACCATAAATTCATCGTACGAGCCGTCGCTGTGATGCAGAACAATTTGCAGCTGTTTGCCGGGGGCAAACTCTGTTAAACCGATGATATCTATAGTATCGTCTTCCCTGATTTTATCATAATCAGCTTTATCGGCAAATGTAAGCGCAAGCATACCCTGCTTCTTCAAATTCGTTTCGTGTATGCGGGCAAAGGATTTGACAAGGACAGCCCTGACTCCGAGATGGCGTGGTTCCATGGCCGCATGCTCGCGCGATGAGCCTTCGCCGTAGTTCTCATCGCCGACAACAATAGTGCCTATTCCTTGGGCTTTATATTTCCTCTGAGCATCAGGCACAGAAAGCTCCTCGCCAGTAATCTGGTTTCTAACAATACCCGGCTGCTCGTTGAAATAATTTATAGCTCCTGTCAGCAGGTTGTTCGAAATGTTGTCGAGGTGGCCCCTGTACCTAAGCCACGGGCCTGCCATGGAAATGTGGTCTGTAGTACATTTGCCCTTTGCTTTAATTAATAACCTTAGCCCCATCAGGTCGCCGCCGTCCCACTCGGCAAAAGGTTCCAGAAGTTGCAGCCTTTCGGAATCATCACGTACATTTACTTCTGTTGCAAAGCCGTCGGCTTCGGGTGCCTGATAGCCCGGATCATCCACTTCGAAGCCCTTTTCGGGCAGTTCCATGCCCACTGGCTCGTCGAGCATAACTTCCCGGCCGTCCTCGCTGATAAGCTTGTCTGTAATTGGATTATATGTAAGATTTCCTGCTATGGTAAAAGCCGTTACAATTTCGGGCGAAGCCACAAAACTGTGTGTGTTGGGGTTGCCGTCGTTGCGTTTGGCAAAGTTCCTGTTGAACGAAGTAATTATCGAATTCTTCTCTTTTTTCTCGGCCCCGTGCCTTGCCCATTGGCCAATGCAGGGCCCGCAAGCATTAGCCAGCACCACGCCGCCAATTTTATTAAAAATATCTATAAAACCGTCACGCTCGATTGTAAACCTTACCAACTCGGAGCCTGGAGTGACCGTAAACTCCGATTTCACTTTAAGGTTTTTATCCACGGCCTGTTTAGCGAGCGAAGCCGCCCTGGAAATATCTTCGTATGATGAATTGGTGCATGAGCCAATTAAACCAACTTCAAGACGCTCCGGCCATCCGTTCTTGCGCACTTCTTCGGCAAACTTCGATAGCGGTGTTGCAAGGTCAGGAGTAAATGGCCCGTTAATATGCGGTTCAAGCTCGGAAAGGTTGATTTCATATACTTCGTCGAAATATTTCTCAGGCTCGGCATAGACTTCATCGTCGCCTGTCAGGTATGAGGCAATTGAGTGAGCCAAAACGGCAACTTCTTTCCTGCCTGTTGCCTTCAGGTAATCGTACATTTTTTCGTCGAAACCGAATGTGGAAGTAGTTGCCCCGATTTCGGCGCCCATATTACAGATTGTACCTTTGCCAGTACACGAAAGCGACCTTGCGCCGTCGCCGAAATATTCCACAATCTTGCCAGTTCCGCCCTTGACTGTCATAATACCTGCAACTTTAAGAATTACGTCTTTTGCCGATGTCCAGCCGCTGAGCTTGCCTGTTAGTTTGACACCTACCAACTTTGGGAATTTCAGCTCCCATGGCATCCCAACCATCACATCGACGGCGTCGGCTCCGCCAACACCGATAGCAACCATACCGAGCCCGCCTGCATTGACCGTATGCGAGTCGGTACCAACCATCATGCCGCCAGGGAAAGCGTAATTTTCGAGTATTACCTGATGAATAATCCCGGCGCCGGGCTTCCAGAATCCAATTCCATATTTATTCGATACAGATGCAAGAAAATCATATACTTCCTTGTTTGTGTCGAGCGCTTCGCCAAGGTCTTGGGCTGCGCCTGTTTTTGCCTGTATCAGGTGGTCGCAGTGAACCGTCGAAGGAACGGCAGTCTTCTTGCGGCCGGCCTGCATAAACTGTAGTAGTGCCATTTGTGCGGTTGCGTCCTGCATAGCCACCCTGTCGGGAGCAAAGTTCACGTAATCTTCGCCTCTCTTGAAGTCTCTCAGGCCATTAGGATCGAATAGATGAGCATAGAGTATCTTCTCTGATAGAGTCATCGGCCTGCCAATAACACTTTTGGCCTTATCGACTTTTTCAGCGAACCGAGCGTAATGCGCTCTCAGCATTTCAATATCGAATATCATAATTACGCCTCAATATAATATTAAATAATAATAGTTTTTTAATGGCTTAATCTTATATTATAATTTCCTTATTTTCATAGTAATCTTTTTCACAGGAAGGCATGGCTCGCCGCCCATGGCAGGCGATGGTTTTACGTCAACCATTGCCACCTGCTCGGCTACGTCGATTCCGTCCACAACCCTTCCGAAAACAGTATATTTGCCGTCAATCTGCGGCCATTCATAGAGCACGATAAAGAACTGCGAATTGGCGCCGTTCATATTATCGTTTCTGGCAGCAGATATCATTCCCCTCACATGTTTCAGCTTATTGAGCTCGGCTGGCACTGTCGTTTGCGACGGATCGCCCAGCCCCCAGGTTTCTTCAGGCTTATCACGGCTGTTGGGGTCGCCGCCCTGAATAAACAATCCGCCGATACCCTGTTTGCCCACAACCCTATGGAATGCCAGCCCGTCATAGAATCTAATCGAAACAAGGCTGTCGAAATTCCTGCAGTGCAAAGGCGCTACATCCGGAAAAAGCTCTATTGTTAAGTCGCCGAACGAGTATTTGCCCTGTTTGATAGATATCTGGTATCGAGGGTGCTCGGCACTGGCAACTATCGTATCATTAGCCTTTGTCTTATACTGAGGGTCGATTACCGACTGCGTATCTTCCGGCTCCTGGGCCTTAATCACAGTATCTTTAGGTATTTCTTTCGGTGCGGAATCCTTTTGCTCCCCGCATGCTGCAAATAATATCAACAGCGCTGCAACATACAGTATCAGTTTTGCATCTCTCATTGTTACATCCTTAAATATTAATAATTTATTCATTATTTAACTTACGAGTTTTGTATAGACTGCAAAAAGTATAAAAATTCCGAGTAAAATCCTGTAAACTACAAAAACCATCGTCGATTTTGATTTCAGGAACCTTATTAGGAAAACTACAGAATAATACCCTGAAACTGCAGCGGCGGCGGTTGCAGCAATCAGGTTTACCATATCGCCTGCATCCAGATATTCCAGGCTTTGCACAAATTCGAGAATCCCGCTTGCAAAAATTGCCGGAATACTAATCAGGAACGAAAACCTGGCGGCAGTGTCGCGCTTAATTCCCAGAAACAAGCCAGCTGTAATTGTCGTTCCCGAGCGCGAAGCCCCCGGCACCAACGACAGGCACTGAGCAAGCCCCACCAGCAGGGCATCTTTCAAAGTAAGATTCTCAGTATCTTTCCGGAACTGCGCAGTCTTTTCGGCAATCGCCAGGATAATAGCCAATCCGATAAGGCTGAAACCAATTACGCTCAAATCCTTTGTTATACCTCCCTCAATAACCTTTTTCAGCGCCATGCCGGCAACTACTATCGGCACGGTTGCGATAATAATCATCCATCCCAACCGGGAATTAAGCGATTGTTCGGAATACTTCTTCCGGCTGCCAAGAACATTCTCTTTAAAAAAAGCAACTGGAATATCTATAATCTCTCTGGAAAAATAAAACAGTACTGCAGCCAGAGTGCCAAGCTGGATAGTCGCAATAAAAGCAGTCCAATGTTCGGGATTTTCCGTCCCTATTAAACCCATGAACTTGCCGGCAATAGTCAGGTGTGCCGTACTGCTGATGGGGATGAATTCGCTCAATCCCTGAATAATTCCCAAAATTATTGCTTCGATAATACTCATACAGTTTAAAATATAGAATTTTTTAAAAAATAAAATTAATTAAAAATTTTTGTAACGTTTCATGTTTTCTTGTGTCTATCTGAAAAAATTAATAAACATTTTGCCGGACTGATGAAAAAAACGGACAAAGATATTAAAACTACAGGAACAGGCTGATTACTCTTTAACAAGACCGATTATTACAGTATAATATGGGACATAAGCCCCGGCGCTGATGATTTCTTTGATTTTTAATTTTGGGAGGGATTTATGAAAAGAAATTTTATGGCATTATTAGCTTTTTGGATTATTTTTTCAGGTTTGGCAGAAGCTAATACCTACCTGAAAGTGCTCGATCCGCGATTCAATACCAACTACAAACTACCGGGCTCAATCGAGGAATTTACAGTTGCAGTCAAACCGCGTGGTATTTACTTTGAATACGACATCTATATCTCCTTCAACTCCAAAGGTTCGCAATGGACAAGGGATTTGGACACTCTGGAAGTAGAGTATTTTTTCGACTTGCCGGAAAAAGCTTTTATGACCGATTCGTGGCTATGGTACAACAACCTTATTTTAAGGGCAAGGATTATTGATATCTGGACTGCTTCGCAGATATACGAGAATATTGTCCACAGGGTACGCAGAGACCCATCTATTATTTATAGAAGATCAACAACGCAATATGAAATGAGAATTTTCCCGATGGTTGGCAATTCGTTTAGGAAAGTAAAAATCAGCTATATGGCTCCGGCCACCTGGACGGCTAATTCCGTAAGCGCCCAACTACCCTTATGGTTAGTAAATGCTTCGGCTGCAGCGCCTGGGAAAGTAAGGATTATTACATACCCGAATGCCGACTTCAAAAATCCGAAAATTGCAGAAACAAGCGATTATTTATTTACCGAAGCAGATAATAAAGAATTCGGGCATCATTATTTTACCGACATGCTGCCTTCAAACAAATTCGGTAATTATAATTTATCATTTGATTCACCAGCCCAAAACGGCACATATGTTAACTTTAATTACTTTAACAGCGAATCGATTTTCCAGATGGTATTTTTCCCTTTCCAGGCATTGGATTTCAGGCCAAGCAGAAAAATACTGTTCCTCGTTGATAATGATCAATATAACAGCACTTACAAAGCAGGCGATGTTGAAAGTTACCTTGAGTCGTTAATTTTGGGCAATATTACCGACAAAGACAGCTTCAATGTCATCTTTTCGGGTATTGAGCCAAAAAAGCTAAGCAATACATGGATAAAAGGCGACCGGGATTCGGTTTTGAAAGCATTGGAAACATTGAACCCGGCAGACCTGAAATCCTATTCAAACCTACCGTCGCTGATGTCGGCCGGGATTGAATTCCTGAATAATAACGGAAAATCTGGAAACATCCTGCTAATTTCAAGCTCGGTGTCTTTCGGGAACTACGAGGTAGCCAATGAGTTTATTCAGGAAATTATGGGCCGAATGCAAAGGAAATACCCTGTATTTGTCGCTGATTATGCTAACGGCCACCTGCAAAAATATGTTATAAACAACCTGACATATTACGGAAGCGAATATTTCTATACAAACCTGTGCAGACTGACTGGCGGAGCCCTCAATAAAATCTACAATACCGGAGTTGCATTGCCTACCCTATTGCAGAATGCCCTGAACAGCCTGTCGCCCGATATAAACACATTCGATTTTTATACTACATTGAAAGACGGCATGACTTACGGCAAGTACCACCTCTCGGCTACGAGCCAGAATTATTACTATTATCAGCCGATTATGATGGTCGGCAAGTCCGTGGGTTCGTTCCCAATGACTATACAGGCCGGGGGATTTATCAAAGATAAAGCATTCACAAAGATTATAAATCTCGAGGAAAAAGATATTTCATTCAACGATTATAACAATAACCAGATATGGAATGCCAACCTGATGAGGACTTACGAGAACAAGCAGACAAAAAACAACTTGGATGTGCTTGAAATAATAGACCTTAGCAAGGCAAACCGGGTATTATCGCAATATACTGCGTTTCTGGCGCTGGAAACCGATGTTTACGACAGTACCGACAACAGCACAGAAGACCCGGATGATAACGACGACGGAGAACTTAACGCAGTCGATGAGACGGTAATAGTTTACGATAATGAATCCGTGTTCCATATCTCCCCCAACCCGTTTACATCTGCGGCAGAAATAACAGTATCGCTACCCGACAGGGCTAATTCAGATATTACGAGTATTGAAATATTTGATATGCTTGGAAGAAAAGTAAAAGTATTTGATATTGCCGGTATTGCCGGAATGAAGGATTTCAGGCTTAAATGGAACGGAGTGGGCGACGACGACAATACCGTTCAAAACGGCTCTTATGTATTAGTCGTTTCAACTGCAACCAGGAAATATTCAGTAAAATTAATAAAGATTTAAATCCGGGAGAGAAACACTCACGCATCCTGCCTCCCTTGGCGCCGTTCCGCCGGTTTATACCGGCGGATTTTTTTTATTTTGTGAAAAGGCTTTTATACAAATAATGGTTGGTTAACTGGTCTCCCATACCTTTTTCCACCATTTTAGTGACAAACCATTCACCCGGCAGGTTTCGTTTTTTCATTTGGCCGTTGTATTGAATATATTCAAACTCAATACTCCTGCCGCAAAAGTCTGCTTCGGCTACGAGCAGCAGTTCTTCCATTGTGGCAGGCTCTATCCGGGGAGCACATTTCCTTAATGCCCGGTAGCTTATCCGCTCTCGCCTCTGGGCCTCAGCCCTGTAAAAGCTGAAAGGAATATGATGGTATTCAACAAGTTTCAGAATTTTTTCTTTTGTCAAACCTGCTATGCCTATTCTATCAAGAAAACGTGAAGCAGGCTTTACGCCTGCCTTCTCGTGGCCGTGCGACACCAGCCTGCCGAAAAGCCGGAATGTCTTAACAGGCTTGCCGAAATCATGGCAAAGTGCCGCCAGTATTACTACTGACCTTTTATCTCCAACAATTTCCAGCAGTGAACATAGGAAAGCAGCTTCGGCGCATACAAGTTTGGTATGCTCCCAAACGTCGCCTTCGGGATGGTATTGCGGATTTTGGGGTATTCCTGTCAGTGCATACAGTTCCGGCAATTGCTTAATAAATCCTGTCTGTCTGCAAGATTCTAAAAATTCGGATGGATTATCTGAATCGATAAACCGGGCCGCAAATTCACCAATAATAGCCATAAACAACAAATCCAATTTAAAGTCTGATTTCAAATTCTATAATACGAAAATTCAAATTTAAAGTTCATCATTATTCCTCCATCAATGATTGTTCGAGCGAATTGAGTTTTATTAAAGATTTCTCTAAGAAAACCATGATCGATTCAGTTGAAAAAAATACTCACGCCGGCAACTGCCGCAGCTACAATCCTTTATTTTTGGTGGATTAATGCCGTACCCATAAAACATCTCTATCACCATATTAATCCTAATTCTAATTTCACTCATTGGGCTAAATAATTTTCCATTTTTGCATCATATCATGCTTTTTGAACCTAAAAAAAAGACCGGCACCACATCCATTAGGCCGTTTTTTTTACCGCCGAAGCAATTGACTGTATAAGATGCTATATAAATATATAACTTAGCAATATCAGTCTGCCTTACAAAACAAAATATTGTTGTATTTTTTGGTAATATTTTGTAGATTGTGCAAAAAA
>DAINRZ010000003.1:0-24105 GCA_036741575.1 Kapaibacterium sp. (SeqCode) | reverse complement strand
TACGTCCGGTGGTGTGAGAGGACGGAGGAGGCAACTCCTCCTCCTACTCTATTTTTTCCTTAATCTGCGAAAAAGGCAACAACTATAGCACGGGTAGCCAAATTATTACGTCTGGTTGTGCCCTTCTGCACTCTATAGTTGGCCGCGCCCCCGATGCCAGGCAACTCAAAATAACAATACCTAAGCAAAATTCGAGGAATCAAGCCAGCTATATAGGATTGAAAATTAATATTAATTAACTCTGATAAATCCAAACAATTTGATAATTTAATTCGTTTTATTTAACAATATTGAATTAATTGTAACCGGGGGCGAAAGCTGAAGAAGTTATTATTATATTTTGCCGTTTTCTTACTGGCAATTCCATTGCTTACAAGGCAGTGGAACAAAACACAGTATTTTATAGACTGCGGTATAAATTTCGTCCATCAGTCACTAAAAGTCACAATAAGAGACTCGGTGCTGCCCGGAAGCGAATGGCCGGCGGAGTTCAATATTGCAGGGCTGCCCGAAGAATGCACACAGATTAAAGCTGCTTACATATGGTGGACTGCTTCATATAGGGACGAAACCGATTCTATTGCCATTGTCCTTGTCAACAATCCCATGGATGCTAAAACTTATTATAATTCAAAAATTATTGGTTCGGATATTGGCAAATGCTGGAACGATTTCGGCGAAAAAGGCACGAGGGCATACAGGGCCGATATTACAAAGTCTATAACCGGTAACGGGAAATATGAAATAGGTATTAATAAGTCCGCAGCTGAGATTGACGGGCTGACTTTGCTTGTTATATACCGCGACCTGAAAGCTGCATACCAGGGCAGCCTGTTTATTTCGGACGGATTGATTACCATGCAGAGAAAGGACACAAACGTAACCCTCAACGATATTTATGTTTGCGACACCTCGCTACCCGGCTCGGCTAAGGCCTTACTGGTAATCTCCGATCTTCAGGCGGGCAAAACTGATTCGAATACAATAATTGAAATAAACGGCGCCCCATATAATATTAAACGAAAATTCTGGAATTCAGAAGTTTTGCCTACAGGCAAATCGGTTCCCGGTACAAAATCTGTTGATTTTAAAGTTCATACCGATGATGATTGCTATTCGCTCGTAATGAACGGATACTATTTCCAGGAGGGAGAAAAATGCAGGCTGTGCCCCGAAAGGCTGAAAATTTCTCTGGAAGAAGACACAAACAATGTTTGCGAAGGCACTGTTGTCACTATTAAAGCAAGAGGTGCACCGCGTTACACCTGGAGCGATATCAACGGAGTATTTTCACGGGATAGTATAGTAAGAGTCACCCCGCCAAAAGGCGGTATGTTTTATAATGTTAAGGCTACATCCGAAGACGGTTGCCTCGAGGGCAGCTATAGTATTTTAATAAACGTTTACGAAAGGCCGGCAGCCAATGCTGGCAAAGATACAACTATCTGCCGGGGTAGTTTTGTTAAGTTAGGCGTACCTAAGCAAAACACCTATCAATACAATTGGTTCCCCGAAAATGGGCTGTCTTCGGCCTATATCTCCAATCCCGTGGCTTCGCCCGATTCGACGACCGTTTATATATTAAGAGCAGCCAACAACTTCGGTTGCGAGGATTACGATACTGTTGTAGTTAACGTTGTGCCTTCCCTGGTGGTGAACCACCCGGATATCATCTATTCATGCCCTGGCAAGCCCTTCACTTTAGATGCAAATGTTAGCGAGGGGACTAAGCCCTATATTTACCGCTGGGAGCCGGAAGGATTATTCAACAATCCGGCCGAACCTTTTCAGGAAATCAGCCTGCTAAAATCGCAGCAGGTTTACCTTACTGTCACAGACAGCAAGGGATGCTCAATAAAAGATACGTTTTTCATTGAGATATCTACTGATTTTAAAGCTTCGGCAGGGAGCGACACCGTAATATGCCATGGCGGAAGCACCCTGCTAAGCGGATTAATCGAAGGTGGAGAGCCGCCGTACGAAATTCTGTGGGCACCCGATGACGGCTTGTCGGCAGCAAATATATTGCAGCCTGTGGCATCGCCACGGGAAACTACCACATACTATCTTAGTATCTCCGACAGTAGGATCTGCTATGCATTCGATACAGTTAAGATTATAGTAGCAAACCCATTAGTAACAGATTATCACGATACTGTTACTTCGTGCCAGGATGTTGCAGCATCGATAAATGGCAGCGTAACCGGGGGAATTGCCCCCTACAAGTATTATTGGGAGCCTTCTAACGGCCTTTCTTCGGATACAATTGCCGAGCCTTATGTAATCTCTTCGAAATCGGTTAAATATTACTTAACGATAACTGATTCGATCGGCTGTACAGCTTATGATACGGTTTACCTTAATATCGACGAAAATCCGATGTTCGACCTTGGCAGTAATATCGAAATTTGCAGGGGAAACGAAGTGGAAATCGGCACCCTTGTTACCGGGGGAGCACCCCCGTACGTCATTGAATGGCAACCATCGTCAGGCTTGGGGCGCATTGATTCGAATTACACAACAGCCTCTCCGCAAGCGGCGACTAAGTATTACATGAAAGCTACCGACATTAAAGGTTGCTCATTCACCGATTCGATTACAGTAATTGTTAGGGAAGCACCAGTTCCCGGTATTACCGTAGGGGCAGGCACCCTGCTCTGCCCCTGCGACAGCCTGCTTATCGTATGCACGGGCGATTATAATTCTTACATATGGCAGGATGGTTTAAAGACTAAGGCTGTATATGCAAAAACTCCCGGCGAATATTATGTAACTGTTGTCGATTCTAACGGATGCACAGGCGTATCGAATACTATTAAAATAGAATCATATAATTCGGAAGTAAAAATTGAATTGCCAGAAAAAACCGAAACAAAAACAGGGGAAACCGTTGCCTTGCCCATGAAGATTAGCTACACTGACGACTTGGGCAAATGCGGCAGGCTGGAGTTATCGGGTATGCTGGCAGTGAACAAAACAGTATTGCTGCCTGTACAACCCACGCCAATTGGTTACACCGAAGGCAATAAAAGGATAATCCCTTTTTCCGGCAAAATTAACATGAGCGGAGAATCGGATTTTGTTTTCCATTTTACTACTGCCCTTGGCAATGCTCCTGCAAGCGACATAGAAGTAGTCAATCTGAAATTTGGCGGCTGCGAATACGAGTATTACTTGGAAAGTTCGGTAGTTTCAATAGCCGATGTTTGCTTCGAGGGAGGCAACCCACGGCTTTTTTTGCCGGGCGGCCTGCCATTAATCACCTCATATTATCCAGTGCCGTCAAATGAAAAGTTATATTTAAATGTTTATTCTGCCGAAAGGAGCAAATTTACACTATTGGTGAATAATCTATTAGGCAGGGCTGTATTGGAGAAATCACTCGAAACAGAGGTGGGAAATAATAGTTTTGTAATCGATTTACAGGGATTGCCCCCCGGGTGCTATCTTTTATGCACGAGAGGTTGTGTGGATGATTATTGCAGAGAGATAATTATAATAAAATAAATTCTGTGTTCAAATCATTTTTTTCTTTTTTATTACACTAAAATATTATAATTTTGAAGTTCTTTACTTTTATGCCTCATTAAATTGTTTAATGAGGATGTTTTTTTGCAAACAACCGTATTGGAGTAAAGCATGATTGCTCGAAGGACTTATGAAACGATTTTTATCGTTAATGCAGCTTTGGAAGACCAGGATATCGAATCGGTCATCAGTAAAGTGTGCAACTATATAGAAAACAACGGCGGTACCGTTGAGGAAACAAACAGGTGGGGACGCAGAAGGCTTGCCTATCCTATCAACAAGAAATATAACGGATTTTATATCCACATTATATTCAATGCCAATTCGAGTACCGTTCCTGTGCTCGAAAGATTTCTCGTGCTCGAGGATACCATCTTGAGGCACCTGACAGTTAAACTGCCCAAAAAGCTGCGCGAATACAGGCAGCGCAGGGCTCTGGAGCTCGGCAGGCCATACGAATCGACATTCCTCGACAGGCCCGACACTGATGGCGAGGGCGAGGGCCAGCAGCAGCGTGGCCGCGGCGGGCGCGGCGGAAGGGCCAGGCACGTCGAGATTATCGAAACACCAAAAGAGCCGGCTGCTCCGGCTGAAGAATAATTATTCTTTTTTAATGTTTCCTCATATATAAAATTCAGAGGCTGAAAATGAAAGTAATTTTAAGGCAAAATGTAGAAAACTTAGGCTCGATGGGTGAAATTGTTACCGTAAAAGACGGTTACGCCAGGAATTATCTCATCCCAAACAGCCTTGCATATATTGCAACCGCTAAAGCAGAAAAGGTTTTAGAACAGGAAAAGAAACAATACGCCAAGAAAATGGCTCAGGAAAAATCCGCTGCCGAATTGGTCGCTCAGCAATTGGCAGAGCTTCAGGTGAGCATTGCCATGAAAGTCGGCGAAGAAGGCAAACTCTATGGTTCCGTCACTCAGCAGATGATTGCACAGGAACTTGCGCTTCGCGGTTACAATATCGACAAACGCAATATTTTAATTGACGACCCCATCAGGTCGCTCGGTGTATTCGACATTAATGTGAAGCTTTACCATGATGTCACCGCTACCCTAAAAATCTGGGTTATAAGCGAAGAATAGATTGTCTTGACAGATTCCCAAAAAAGCTGTACTATGGCTGGCCCATGGTACGGCTTTTATTATTTTACCGATTCGGCAAACGCTTTTCGAGCTATGTTTATTGTATATATAATGCAAAATAGAATACATATTGTCAGGATAGGCAAGTAAAACCAAGAGTTTTTGTACAGCGGCAGCAACGCAATAAGATAATAACATATACAATTCACAAGTACAGCAGCCAAGCCACCGCGAGCCAACTGATAACCGTTTTTGCCGGTGCTCGCCCCAATGATAGAAGAAACAAGGGTATTAACCGGTATGTAAAGCATCGCCGAGCTAAGTGCAAAAGACTTCATAAATATTATGTTAACATAGATTTCGACAATGAAGAAACCTAAACCGATGATAACAGATACAGAAATGTGCTGAAACCTGTTCAGCCATTTCTTCTTACTAACATAAAACAGGGCAACTGCAAGCCTGATTATAGCAGCAAGGGCGCTTCCGGCAAGTATATAAATATTGAGTACAAACTCATAAGGCAGCATGCTGAATATGACTATCAGGGCAATAAGATATGCCACACCGCCACCGGCGCCTGCCAGCAGCAGCAAATAATAACTGCCATGGCGGGAATTGCCGAGCCGTTCTGCAATCTTGCCGTAAACAGCAAAGATAACAGATACTGCAACAAGCCATATAAAAAAGCCGGCTAACTCCATCGCCGCTCTTTAAATATGGACAATGCTGCTGTCATTTGTGGCATTACTGTATCCGTTGTATTTGCAGGGCGGATCTGCTATAGCTGCCTTGCTGCCCTGAAAAAGAAATTCGGGGGAAGTCCGAAGTATCCGCAATGTTCGGCAGACTTTTCGAAATCAGGCGGCAACTGAGTCTCGTCGTTTATAAAAAAGTCCCACATAAAATATACTTCGTGGTCGCCTTCGGGCACAAATACCATCAGCAGCAAGCCGTCGTTCAGGTTGACAGCCCATCCTTTTGTTTCCATGGTTAGTTGTATCCAGCCGTCGCGCTTCCTGATATCGTTGAAAAGCGCCTTCTGGTGTATATCCGGAAGCCCCGAGATCGACTCGTTCAGAAATTCTAAATATTCTCTATAATCCATAATTTTAATAAAAGTGAATAATAATTTTTACAAAAATATAAACATGCTTATATTTATAAAAAGTTTATGAATAATATATTTATAACTAATTATGAGAATACTGGTCGTGTGTGACGGCAATTCCTGCCGCAGCCAGATGGCTGAGGCTTTCCTCAAGGATTTCGAGCCTTCAGCAGAAGTCTATTCGGCAGGTATAAAACCCGAATCAGATATTTTCAATTATACGGAAATCGTAATGAGCGAGGCTTTTATCGACATGGCCGGCTGCAAGCCCAAATCTATCGAAAGCTTTTTGTATATGAATATCGATTACCTGATAACACTTTCGAATTCTTCGAGGGACAAATGCCGTAAACTGCAGGGCAAAATTAAAAATAGAATCCACATACCTGTGGAAGACCCGGCAAGCCTGATAGGTACAGAGGAAGAAATTTTGGAAAAATACCGCGAAGTACGGAACAAGATAAAGTATGAAATGTATGATTTTTATCTGAATAATCTTAGCCCAGGGGATAGTAATGCTGTTTGAAATATCTGGTGTCGAAATCCATCCTCTGATACCTCCGCTGTTTGCTTTTGTATTGTCGTTTTTCACCTCGATGGGGGGAGTGTCCGGCGCGTTCCTGATACTGCCTTTCCAGGTCAGTATTCTGGGCTTTACAAGCCCTGCAGTCAGCTCGACCAATCAATTATATAATATAGTATCGATTCCCGGAGGATTGTATAAATACTTCAAAGAAGGCAGGATGGTAATGCCCCTTGCCTGGATTGTAATTTTCGGCACCCTGCCGGGAGTATTAATCGGTGCATTGCTCAGGATAGAGCTACTGCCCGACCCCACAAACTTCAAATTCTTTGCCGGCCTGGTGCTATTGTATATGGGCATAAGGCTGTTGCTCGACATCATTGCAAAAAAAAAAGCAAACGGCAGCGCCGAAAACCGGTTCCAGGAATTGGTGAAAAACAACAGAGGCAATAGCGGCAGGAACAGTGATCTGCCAAAAACCAAAGTAATACAATTCAATTTAAAGTCAGTAATTTACGAATTCTACGGCGAGAGGTTCGACATTCCTACTTTGAAAGTGTCTCTGATTAGTTTTATCGTGGGTATTGCCGGCGGTATATACGGTATTGGCGGTGGGGCTATCATGGCGCCCTTCTTCGTGGCATTTTTCAACCTGCCGGTTTATACAGTTGCTGGGGCAGCGCTAATGGGAACATTCGTCACATCTGTTTCGGGGGTGGCTTTCTACCAGATGCTGGCGTACTTATACCCCGGCCAGGCTATTTCGCCCGACTGGCTGCTGGGGCTGTTCTTTGGAGTGGGCGGACTGTGCGGGATGTACTTAGGAGCAAAATTCCAAAAATATTTCCCCGCTAAATTAATTAAGGCTATACTCGTTATTTGTATAATGTTTATATCAATAAAATATATAATTGAATTTTTTATAAAATAATATAGAGGAGCTTATGTTCAAGAAAATGATTATTACCGGCAGCAAGGAAAACAAGTTCATTACCGACAGCCCGGAGAAATCGGAATCTCCGGGGAGCTGCGGCTGCGGGGGCGACTGTGCCTGCAAAAAAGAAGACGGGGCAAAACTAAAGGTAATAGACAACAAAGAGATAATTCAATCGCTGCGCGGTGAAAACGGAGCCGCTGAATGCGGCTGCGGCGGCAGTTGCGGTTGCAACTAAACATTTTTATCTAATCATCCGATGGCGATAAAGTCATCGGATGATTGGTAATATCGCATCAAACCATAACAGCAGTAATAACGCTTTTGATAAGCATTTTAATTATTTATTTTCCAAGCTTGTCAGGCCTGCTATATAAAGGTTTCAAAAACCATAAACTTTCGTCTTAAGTTTCTGTATCAATTCCTTTGCTGTATTAAGTGCTTCCAACGAGTTGCGGTGGCAATACCCGGTGAGGAATTCTCTGCATCGCAGCGGGTCTCTTCGGTAGTAATCCCATGCCGTATCTTCAACTGATTTACTCTGTGAAAACAGTCTGCCTTCGAATTGCTTCCATCTGTCCTGAACAAATCTGATCTGGTTGGCATAATCCTGATCGACAAGGTTTTCTAATTCATTGTAAATGCTAAATGCTTTATCCTTATGGAATTGCTCGGTTCCCGCAGGCGGATTGTAATGAAAATCTATGGTAAGGCTAATGGTTGTATCATCGAATATGTAATAGTAATCGGGCACCTGGCTTATGCCCAGATACCACGGCAGCAACACACCCGTGCAACCGGCAGAAGAAGCCCGCCAGTAGATGCATCCAATTTCCCTCGGCATATTAGCCCGCAACTGGAAAACAGCTAATTCCTGAATATCATCGTTGCAAACCATACCGTCATAATATTCCATCACATCGTGGGGCGAGCCGTATTTGTAGCCCGGGTTTTTGTCGAGTTCCGTCCCTTCGGCATGGTCTGATAGAAATTTTCGTATGTCTTCAACCGTCAGCTTCTTATAGGGTTTAACAGAAAACGGAAGCTGCCCGCGGGCAGGAATTTTAATAGTTTTGCCGGCAACTAAGCACTGCCCGCGCCACTGCCTTGCATCGCATTTAATTCTGACGGATACTGGGTCGGTTGCAGGCTTGTCGTATGCTTTTTTAAAATTAAATTTTTTATCTTTTTTTGGAATGTACCATCGATGCTCTACAGCATATTCCACAATACCCGGCGACGAAAGGTAATTGGCAGTATCTGCGAAATCGAATTCGTTAATAATATTGACATTTGCCAATACAACAACTTCGTCGTCTGGCACCCGGCGGGCTATCCACCTTTTTCCCATAATTATTGTTACTATCCATGCTTCATGCGGATCGGCCAGAACATGTGTAGTGCCTGATTTATAGTATCCGAATTTCTCAATCAGGCTGCCGATAATATGAACGCCCTCCCTTGCAGAACGCGCTTTCTTGGCTACTTCCAGGCGGGGTTCCAGGCCCATGCCACCATCGATAATACCTCCTGACAATTTCATCTGAGTATTATCCTGGTCTTTTGTGTGGGTAGCATCGCTTACGCAAGCCACTCCATATTCATTGAACACGGCATCACTGCCGGTTGCACCATAAATTTCCGACCAGAAGTAACTATGGTTTTGAAGGGCGTTAGGTATCGAGGCACCGTATTGAGCTGTAAAACTGCTGCCCGGCAGATTGCTGACCCTTGGGACAATCCTGAAATTAACGTATATTGAACCCCTGTTTTGTTCTAAGTGGCCAAGAAGTACCGAACCGTCTAAAGTAGCTTTCGAACCTGCTACGATGGCAAAACAGCATAGAGCCTCGTTTACTGTTAATAAGCAAACAAACAGAAAGGACAGGGCAGATTTTACTTTCATATGATTTCAATATATATTTTTTTACAATTCATTAGGTAAATATATGTATTATTTAACTTAATCGCGAAAAAAATATCAGCAAAAACTCGCTCTGCTTAAACACAGTTAAACAGAATAAAAATTATGTGTTCTTAAAGCCTTTTTATGGATAAATCTTTTGGTTTCGTGAAATTTTAATCTATGTTATATTTATGCTTAATCACACCCTATCGCAATCCAGGCGCTTAACTATATCCGAAATACGACATTGTTAATCCGATGGAAAGAAAATTGTTAGCTTCAATTTCGGCAGTTAGAAAAACGGCGAGCAGCTGCCCGCCGTTATAACTTATTATCACTATATATTTAATGCATTACTATTGTTCGGACTTTTCTTCTTTTTTCCTGAACAAGCTCAATATATCCACTCCGGTAGTGTTTTCTACAGTCTCGGCGAGCGAAGCAATTGCCCCGGGGAACTGGTTAACCAGTTTATTGAACTGGCTTCCATTTCCGGAGCCGCCATCGACCATAGTAATCTTGTCGATTTTAATGTCTTTTACCGAAGAAGCTATGGTATTAACAATTTCTGGGAGCATCTTGAGCATCAGCACTTTGTCGCCCTTGCCTTCGGCAGCCAGATACGATTTTATCATCATATTCAGCACGGCAATTTGTGCTTCGCCGTCGGCAATAATTGTCGATGCCTTTCCTTTGGCTTCGAGTTCGTAGGCCTCTTTCTTTGCCTTTGCAGGCTCGATAACATCGGCAATCAGCCTGCGTTTCTGCAATTCGATTCTTTCCTGTTCCACTTCCTGCTCGAACACCACCTGAGCTTTCATACCTGCCACCTGAGCCTGCTTTTCTTTCTCGATGGCAACCTTTTCGAGTTCGGCTTTCCTTACGCGGAGCAGGTTGTTTTCCGTTTCGATATTAATATTGGCCTGAGCCTGTGCCACTTTGACGTTGCGCTCGGATTCGATATGAGCCACATTTATATCCTGGCTGGCCAGTGCGTTGGCCCTTTCGGCCCTTGCTTTTGCAGCGGCTTCGGCTTCGCGTGCTTCCGAAGTCTTGTTTGCTTTGGCAATCTGTACATTCTGCTCGGACTGCACTTTGGCGGTTTCAATTTCCTGCTGGGCCATTGCCTTGGCTTTTTCGGCTTTTTCGAGCGCCTGTGCCTGTGCCGCTTCCGATTCGGCGATCTTTCCGGCCCGGGCAATAGTAACATTTTGCTCGGCTTCCACCTTTGCAGTCTCGATTTCCTGATGAGCCTTAGCTTTGGCCATTTCTGCCCTCCTTTGGGATTCGGCTTCGGCTTCTTCGGCTTCAGCCCTCTTCTCGGCTTCAGCTTTCTTGGCATTAGCCAGCACTTCGGCTGTTTTCTTGCGGCCAATTGAATCCAGGTAACCTCTTTCGTCCGAGATATTGGTAATCTTCAGGGTATCGAGTTTCAGGCCTAACTGGCTAAGGTCGCCCACAGCTTCGTCGATAAGCACTTCAGCAAATTTCAGCCTGTCTTCGTTCACTTCTTCGGGAGTAAGCGAGGCAAGCACACCTCGGAGGTTGCCCTCCAGCGTATCTTTTGCAATGGAATGTATTTCTTCTTCGGTGCGAGTCAGGAAACGCTCAACAGCATTTCCGAAAGCGGGTTCCGTTGAATCGACCTTAATATTGGCAATGGCCTCGACTGCCAGCGGTATTCCGCCCTTGGAGTAAGCGTTGCCTACTGATAGTTCGATGGGAATTGTTTCAAGCGACATCCTGGAAGCCTTTTCGATAAACGGCATGCGGAAAGCCCTGCCGCCGCGTATAATCCTGTAGCCTACTATATCGCCGTTAGGCAGTTTTCTTTTCCTTCCCGAAAGTATTATAACTTCGTTGGGCTGAGAAATCAGCAGCAGCCTTTTTAGCGATACCAGGATAAACACCAGGGTAAAAGCCGCCAAAGCGGCTATAATAATAATAACGATACCAGTTTGCTCCATAAAGTAAATCTCCTATAATTTTTTAAAAATCAACGGGAATAATATATACTGTATTATTTGTAATATCAACGATGATTGCTTCTTCCCCGGGCATAAATTCTTCCTTTTCGGATACTTCAGATACTTTGACAATCAGGTCGATTGTATTACCTGCTGCTTCGAGCCTCATTTTGCCTTTTTTCTGCTTGGTGGCCGGCAAAATAATCTTGCCTGTCCTGCCTTTCAGGTTAAAAACATCAACGGCTTCGCCCGATTCGGATGATTTCAGGTATTTCAGGATTTTATATCCTGCAAAAGCGGCAAAGGTTCCCAGGCCTGCAGAAATAAGAAAAGTAAGCACAGGCATAATACCTACTAACGTAAAAATGGTGCCGGAAAGTCCGAAGAGTGTGGAAAAGTATGTAAAATTTCTTATGCTGACGAATTTAACGGCATCTGTCTCGTAGCTCAGGTGGTGCTGAATTGCATCGGGGTGCGAATCGCCGTCGAAATCCACAGGATGTGAATCTATTTGAGTGATCTCTAAGTGGTCTCCCGGGCCGATTTCGTGCGCAGTATCGGCTTCCGATCCGCCATCGAGCTGGCCGCCGGAGTCGTGGCCGTCAAGTGCCCCGTGGGTTTCGCTTCCGGAATCGTCGCCCCCTCCAATTATTGAAGCCCCGGCGATAATACCGCCGAATACCAGAAAAGCAATATAAATGTAAAAAATCAAGTCCATTTGAAGCAGTCTTTTATATGAAGAAACCCCATAACTATCAAGTTAAATAATTTTAAAAAAATAATGAGTTAAATTAATAAAAAAACTCATCAAGAAAAAATAATCCTTTAGGGAAATGTTTAGGTATGGTGTTTGCGTGAACCATTTAGGTAAAGGGCAGGGTCGAGCAGCGAATAGGGTTTTTGTTTGCCAAGGAAATTACCTGCCGAATAGGGTTTAATTTCTACGACTGGGAACTTATAGATTTCTACATGGAGCATGCTCGTATTGCCCAGGTTTACAAGATCCATAATATAATACGGGGTATCCATATCCATTTTATTTTCGTTGAATACGGTGCCTATTTTGCCGATAACCTGGCCGGGTTTTACCTGTTCGCCTACATTTACAAACACTTCCTGCAGGGCTGCATATTTAAAAAACACTTTGTGCGGGGTGCGAATCAGTACGTAATAGGTTTTATTGAAGTATCCTGCAAGGTCATGATTTGTATAAACATCTGTGATGAAAACCACTCCCGGTTCGATAGCCAGCACCTCGGAACCTGACGGCGCAAATATATCTATGCCGCAGTTGAAGCGCTCGTCGCGGTCTTCCCAAAACGAACCCTGGGAGCCTTTTTTGGGAATGTCCTTCGAGAAACTGTCCGGTACCGGCCACACGCTCATCGCTTTGCCTTTCCGTTCTTATAATCCTTTGCCCACATCAGGAAACACTTTGCCAGCGAAAGGGAAAAAGGGCTTTTGGGATTCATCCTTTCGGGGTGCCACTGTACGGCTATGATATTAGGCTCTCCGGCAGGCGGAGCGCCGCCGCCAGCCCATTCAATCGATTCGACTATACCATCGGGCGAGCGGGAACCCACGGCAAAACCTTTTGCCAGCTTATCCACTGCCTGGTGGTGGTTAGTATTGATTTCTCCAGATTTAGCACCTGATAATTTTTGCAGCAAAGTACCTTCGATAACTTCTACATCATGAAAACAGGTGTCCGATTTTTTACATTTATGCTGGATTGTAGTCTTATAATCATCAGGAATGTCAATTATCAGCGAGCCGCCATAGTAAACGTTGAGTATCTGCTCGCCCCTGCAAATACCAAGAATCGGCATTCTGAGCTTTCTTGCAGAATCGATTAATGCAAATTCTAGAGTATCCCTGCGGAAATCTATTTCGCAGCGTGCTGTGTCCCATCCTTTTCCGAACCTGGACGGTTCTACATCCGGCCCTCCGCTCAACAACAGCCCGTCGCACCTTCCGATTAGCGCCATGGCGCTGTCGAACGGCATAGTATAGAAATCATAATAAACGATATTTTTATCGGCAAGCAGCAACCAATCCGAGTAATTCGGGTAGTGTTTCGAAATCCCGATTATTAATTTAGAATCTGCGCTTGCTGTAATTTGAGCAATAGTTTGATTTTCGCGGTTGCTAGTGTTTTTTTCGCCGGAACAACCATAAACAGTATAAAACACAAAAATTACCACAGGCAGGCAAAACGCCGCTGCCCTGGCAATATTTACCGATATTTCTTGCAGCCTCTTCACTTCTATACGCTTCCGAATAATTTCGTTAATCCGGAATCAAGAACATATTCTCCTTTGTCAATACCGACAATTATAGGTAATACATACACATTAATGTTGCTTTTGTCAAATATTTCACTAAAAATTTTCAATTTTACGGCATCCTTTTCCGTTGTGATTACGTTTATCAAATTATGAGCCAAACATTCTTCTACAATCTTTTCGGCTGTAGAAATTTTATATCTGAAATGGTCTCCGAATGCCAGGTGCTTAACAATGCTAAAACCTTCGTTTTTAAGCAATGAAATGAAACCTTCGGGCTTTGCAATACCCGAAACAGCAATTACTCCTTTTTTTAGAATTATCAGGTCTTCGCTTGTAACTTCGGTATTATCGAGCCTATAAGGCCTGATACTTTTATTAGAATAGAAAACGATATCAGCGGCAAATTGCATCACCTTCTCAATCAGTGATTTTTCCATATCGCTGCGGCAGCATACAATATCGGCCCTGCGGATTGATTCCGGAGGCTCGCGCAGCCTGCCCTTAGGCAGAAGTTCGGGATTTATAAGCGTTTCTTTGTCTATCAGCAAAATATCCAGGTCGCGGTGGAGCATTCTATGCTGGAAACCGTCATCGATAATAATGGAATCGATATCGAAAATTTCCTGGGCCTTTAGTGCAGCTTCGAATTTTAATTCGTGGGCAATGACTGGCACCGGAATGCTGGCGGCGAGCATATACATTTCGTCGCCACATTCGGCAGCTGAATAATTAAGCACAGCTCCGTCAGAAACAAATAACATACCATTCATTCTTTTTTTATAACCCCTGCCTATTATTGCAGGCCTTTTACCCATGCCGATAAGTTTTTCCGCCACAAGCCTTACAAATGGTGTTTTCCCAGTGCCGCCCGTGCTTAGGTTTCCAATGCTCACAACAGGTACATCTGCTTTGTATAGATCGGCACCGGGCCTATCATACTTCGTATTTCGCTTACCGACAGCAATTCCATATATTTTTGATAATAAACCAAGCATTTCTTTTAGGGAATACTATGTATCCTTAAAGCAAATAAAACAAACAAGCAACAGGCTTATACCCGTAACTTAATATAAAATTATTATCATTAATATCATGTGGCATTTTTTTACTTTTTAATGTAGCACTTTATGCGACATTTTAGTCTCGACTAAGTTTAACTAATCATTTTAACTTGTTGATAAATAAATATAATAGGCTTCCATATTATTAAAATGAATACGCAGAGTGGTTTAAGTAAATTATCTGATTAAAAGGGAAGAATCCCCATAGCTCAGGAAACGGTATCCTGCAGCCAGGGCTTCATTATATATCTTTCTCCAAAAATCCTTGCCAATAAAAGCTGCCACAAGCAGAATAAGTGTGCTTTTCGGCAGGTGGAAATTTGTAATCAGCATATCGGCAGACATAATTTTGTATCCAGGAACAATGAATAGTTGAGTTCTTCCGTCCAACCTGCTAATATTTTTCTTTTCCATATATTTATGCAATTCGTTAATAGAGTCGTAAAATCCGGGTAGTTTGGCGGGACTATTCATATAAATATATGGTTCGTATTGGGTTAGGTATATATTGCCGTGATCTGCATCGCCCCGTAAAACTTTAACTCCTATCCAGTAAAGGGATTCCAGGGTACGCAGTGCTGTTGTCCCGGTTGCAGCCAGTTTCCTGCCGGAGTTTGCCAGCAGTTCGGATAAAAACTGCCGGCCGGCTGAAAACATCTCGCTATGCATTATATGAGTGCCGACAGATGACTCAATCGGCTGGAAAGTCCCCGGGCCAACATGCAATACCAGTTCAGATACGTTAATACCTTTGCGCTTCAGCTCATTAAGGAGTTCGCTGGTAAAATGTAATCCGGCTGTGGGCGCTGCCACAGAACCCACAGTATCGGCGTATACTGTCTGGTAAGATTCTTTGTCTCCGGCTTCTGTATCTCGTTTAATATAGGGGGGCAGGGGCATTTTGCCAAAATTATCTAAAACATCGGCAAATGTGGCTCCGCTTCCATTCCAAAAGAACTCGACAATTCCTTCGTTGCCAGTTCGCTGCAGCACCCTGCATTTCACTGTATATTTGTTTTCGAATGTGTCGGGTGCCATAACCATGCCGTCGAGTATTCGCCTGCCGCCGATTATGCATTTCCAGGTGCAGCGCTCTTTTTCGGCCAATACCAACTGCGGGTCGGTCGATGGGCTAAGCGGTTCAACAAGTAAGACTTCTGCATGGCCGCCGGTTGGTTTCTTAAACATTATTCTGGCAGAAATCACTTTTGTTGAGTTGAGTATTATATGTGTTCCGGATTTAAATAAATCAACTATATCTTTAAAATAATAATGACTTATTGAATTATCGCCAACATTCCCGACTATCAGTCGGCTTTTGCTTCTTTCTTTCTCAGGGTAAAGTGCAATTCTTTCTTTTGGCAGGTTATAATCGAAATCTTCGAGCCTGGCTTCTGGCAAAATCATTCTGCAGGCTCCTCCCTGCGCCATACCGGTATTACGCTATTGTCCGGCTTCTCGGCCCAGATATATCCATCCTCTTCGTAAATATCATATTTATTAAGGCTTTTAATTCCCTGTTTTAGGTTAATATTCCGTCCGGTTTCAATATTATAAGTCCAGCCATGCACAGGGCATACAATATTGCCGTTATTAATGATGCCTTCGTGGATTTTGTCCTGGTGCCTGTGGGGGCAAATGTTTGAAAGGGCATATAATTTGCCTTTAATCCGAAAAGCCGCAATCTGCATATCTTCATCCTCGCTGAACACAAACTGCCTGCCCTTGCCCTCAAACAATTCGGATGATTTGCATACTCTTGCATAAATCCTGCCTGCTTTTTCTTTTTCGGGGTATTTATTTTCGTCGGAACCTGGCATAAAACGCAAAGTGTTAGTTTATGCTCGATTTGCCATGGCAATTCTTGTATTTCTTGCCGCTGCCGCAGGGGCATGGATCGTTCCTTCCAACCCTCGGCTCGGAGCGCCTTATGGTTTTTACGGTCGATACCTGGCTGCCCTCGGCCTGCTGTACCCTTGGGGCCGATGCACGAATAAATTCGGGTGTTTCGTTGTTGCTGAACTGCAGTCCCCCCATATCCGGGCCGGAACCCCGGAGAGCCGGAGCCATAAAAGGCTGGGTAATACCGTCTTTCGACCTATCGGTAGTTTTAGAATCCCTGTGAACAATTTTCGGGAAGAACCTGAAGGCAAAATTGACAGATTCCCTGTTTATTTCGGAAACCAATGATACGAACTGTTTGTAGGCCTCCTGCTTGTATTCGAGCAGCGGGTCTTTCTGGCCGTAAGCCCTCAGATGGATACCTTCCTTCAGGTCGTCCATCACCCTCAGGTGCTCTTTCCATTTATCATCGATAGTCTGCAGAACTGCAACTTTTTCGAGCTGCGCCATAAATTCCGATCCAAGCATCTGTTCCTTGCGCTTATAGAATTCATCGGCTGCTTCGATAACTTTTTCAACTAATGCATCGGGCTTTTCATTTTCGAATTCCTGCTGCGAAATTTTCGGCTCGCATAGCAGGGTGCTGCGGCACGACTCAATGAAAGCTTTTTTATTGTGGCTTTCTTTTGTTTCTTCCAGCCATTCATAAACAAGTTCTTCAACATATTCGAATATCTCTCCTTTAAGCCTTTCGCCGCGTAGTGCATGCTTGCGCCTTGTATATATTACCTCCCTCTGGTGGTTCATCACATCGTCGTATTCGATAAGCCTTTTACGGATACCGAAGTTGTTTTCTTCGACCTTTTTCTGGGCGCGCTCCACCGATTTGGTAATCATGGAATGCTGTATAGGCTCGCCTTCGGGAATTTTCAGGCGCGACATTACGGCAGCAATCCTCTCGCCGCCGAAAAGGCGCATCAAATCGTCCTCGAGCGATATATAGAATTGAGACGAGCCCGGATCGCCCTGCCTGCCGGAACGTCCGCGAAGCTGGCGGTCGATACGCCTTGCATCGTGCCTTTCGCTGCCTATGATTGCAAGGCCGCCATTTTTCTTGACTTCGGGGTCCAGCTTGATGTCTGTTCCGCGGCCTGCCATATTGGTGGCTATTGTTAGCGCGCCTTTCTTGCCTGCATTGGCAACTATTTCTGCTTCCTTCTGGTGCTGCTTTGCATTCAGGACGTTGTGGGGCACGCCTATTCTTTTAAGCATTTTGCTAAGCAGCTCCGATACTTCGACATTAGTGGTTCCCACAAGAACTGCCCTGCCGTTCTTGAGTTCGGTCTGAATATCGTTAATCATAGCAGAATATTTTTCTTTTCTTGTCTTGTAAATCATATCGTCACGGTCATCCCTGGTAATAGGCCTGTTGGTCGGGATAACTACGCAGTCCAGTTTGTAAATTTTCTCAAACTCCGAGGCTTCTGTTTCGGCAGTTCCAGTCATACCAGCCAGCTTTTTATAAAGCCTGAAGTAATTTTGCAGGGTAATTGTAGCCAGTGTTTGGGTATCGCGTTCCACTTTTACGTTTTCCTTTGCCTCGATAGCCTGGTGGAGCCCTTCGGAATAGCGCCTGCCTTCTAATATCCTGCCTGTAAATTCATCTACAATTTGTACTTTATTATCCTGGATAACGTATTCCACATCTTTTTCGTAAAGCGAGTAAGCACGCAACAATTGGGTGACGGTATGGATGCGGTCGCTGCGCTCGGCATACTGCCTGTTAAGTTCGTCCACTTTCAAACGCTTCTCTTCGGCGCTCATGTTGTCGTTGCCTTCAATGGCGCTTTGCTCGGTGGCTATATCGGGTATAACGAACATTTCGGGGTCTTCCTGCGAGGAAGTGATTAGTTCCCTGCCTTTTTCTGTAATATCTATCTGATGGTTTTTCTCGTCTATGGTATAAAACAGTTCATCGTCGATTTCGTGCATTCTGCTGGAGTGGTCGCGCAGGTAAAGCAGTTCAGTATTCTTTTTTAATGTCTGGTATTCGGGTTCCTGCATCAGTTTCAGCAGCCTTTTTTGTTTTGGCAGGCCCCTTGAAGCCCTTAGCAGCAGTACGCCGGCTTTTTCGGTATCTTCTTTAGTATTCTTAGCAAGTAATTCTGCTGCTTCCTGGGTGATTTTATTTACAAGGTGCGATTGTGCATCGACAAGGCGCCTCACCCTTGGATTCATCTCGTCAAATTTTTGGTCGCTTGCCTTGCCGACCGGACCCGAAATTATTAGCGGCGTTCGTGCTTCGTCAATCAGCACCGAGTCCACTTCGTCCACAATCGAATACCAGTGTTCCCTTTGCACCATATGGCTGTATTCGATAACCATATTATCGCGCAGGTAATCGAAGCCGAATTCATTATTAGTGCCGTATGTAATATCGCAACGGTAAATTTTCTTTCTTTCTTCGTTGTCCATATTGGACTGAATTGAACCGACAGTTACACCGAGGAAGTCATAGATCGGCTTCATCCATTGGGCGTCGCGCTTGGCAAGGTAATCGTTAACAGTAACCAGATGTACGCCTTTGCCTGCAAGTGAGTTAAGGTACATGGGCATTGTAGCCACAAGTGTCTTGCCTTCGCCGGTAGCCATTTCTGCAATCCTGCCCTGGTGAAGCACTATACCGCCGATAAGCTGGACATCATAGGGAACCATTTCCCAACGGCTGTGCTGGCCCATATATTCATAAGAATAACCGCTGTCTTTCAGCCTCTGGCATGCCTGCTTCAATGTGGCATATGCCTGCGGCAGAATATCGTTAAGGGCAGCTTCGATAGTCGTATGCAGCTCTTTTTCAATTTCTTTAAGCCTGTCGCGTATTTCGATGCTTGTATGTGCATCGAGGGCTTCGGTTTTCAGCCTTTCCTGCAGTTCCGATTTTTCATCTTCCAGTTCGCGGCTTTGCTCGCGGATATAATCCTTGAATTCCTGTGTCTTAGCCTTGACCTCGTCGTCCGTAAGGCTGTTATACTCTTCGAAATACCTGTTAATTTCATCTACAACCGGCACTATTATTTTAATATCTTTGTCGCTTTTTGTGCCGAATAACTTAGTAATAAATGACAGCATTATGTTTCATTCAATAATTAATAATATATAGTTTGTAAGTGACGAAGGTAGAATAAAAGTATTTAAAAAATGAAATATTAATAGGCTGGTATTCATTTAATTGATTGAAAAGCATTAGGTTATTTCGATACTTTAAGTTGAAATACTCCATTTCTGTGTAATTGTATAGCCAGGGGCAGGATCGCCCGAAATAAACAGTTGTATGAATTCCTCCATAATTTCGTCGGAAACCATAATAACATCGGTATTCCTGATTGCACCCATCAGCCTGCCGATTATATTGAGAAGCGAGAATACCTCTTCCTTGGAGATTCTGCGTACAGTAGCAGTAAGATTATCCGAAATTCGATTTATGGTGAAATTATAGTTTTCGAGTATTCTGCCCATTGCTTCTGCCCTTTTGCTTTTGCGCTCTTCGTCCGAAGCCCCCCCCCAAAAGCTGTAATTAATGTAATTCGTATCCTTTTCGTCGCCAGCCAGGGCATCTAAGCGCGAGAAATGGTATCCCAGCCGGGAAAAGAAGTTAATATAATTATCCGATATCAGCGCATAAGTCCTCGATCCCATTGTACTTGCAGCCTGGTTAACATCAACTATATTGCCGAAAACAATTCCTGCAAAACTCTTAGTATCCATTGGCAGAAAGCCCGACCATTTTACGCCTGGCGTCGTCATTCCTCCTATCAGCGACAAAAGCGGCTTCGATGTGACGTCGCCAACAGAGATAATATGCCTGGTAAGGCCGTCTTTTAATCCGTTGCCCATATCGATAACAAATATATCGAGCGGCACGCTGAATTTCAGTAAATAAGTGTTTTTTGTTTTGTCCTGGTTGCGCTCGTAAACAGAAAACATGGTTCTCATAGCCATCTCGTGTGCAAATCTCAGCACATCGTGCATGGTTTTGCAGTTGGCGGCCCTAAATCCGTCATCATGTGGATTGATAAGGTTAAGCTTGCTAATAAACCTTACTATCTTACTCCATACCTTATGCTGGGGGCTTTTCAGGAACGGATTCTCCCGCAGCCTGTTAATTTCCTCGTAATGTATTAGTTCTTCGATATTACCCTCGTAAACCTTCCGGTTTTCGGAATCGAGTGTGATGAGCATTCCGTTTTGCAGCAGCGTGGTGGCGTTTTTTGTATTTGTTAGCAAAGGAATATCCTGTTCGCGGGCAATAATAGACAAGTGCCCCGTTACGCTGCCGATGTCTGTGATTACTCCTGAAGCTTTGTGTATCAGGCTGGCTAATACGGACTGGCTTTTGCGAGTAACAAGTATTGCCCCTGGCGGAAAATTATCTATATCATCCTGCTTCTTAATAATATAAACCTCACCGCCCGATACGCCAGGGCTTGCGCAATCACCGCCGTCAATTAATAATTTATTGCTTATTTGGGATTTGTGGCCCGGCCGGTTACCAGAGTTTGTTTGTTCTTTTCTCGAAAGCATTTTCAGTGGCCTTGCCTGCACAATATAGACTTGGCCATCCTGGCCGCACACCCATTCGATATCCTGGGGGCACTTGAAATGTTTTTCTGTCAAAAGAGCATAATTTACCAGCTCTTTAAGTTGCCTGTCGCTCAGGCAGCGGCTGATTCCACTGCTCCTGTTCAGGGGGATTACAGAAACGCCTTCGTTTTTGTTCACACTGTAAACATAATTCTGGTTGCCCTCTTTATAGCTTATTACGTGTGCATTTCTGTGGTGTTCCGTAATTATCTCCTGTGGTTCGATGCTGCCGTCCACCACAGGGGCGCCCAGGCCGAAAACACCCTGGATAACAATATTGTTGTTGTTGCGTACGACATCGCGGGTATAGAGCACTCCGCCGGAGAAAGCATCTATCATCCTGATGCAACCGACACTCATGGGCATATCTTCGTCTCGTAAACCCGATTTGTATCTGTAAATAACCGATTGCGGCGAATACTTTGATATCAATACATTAATGCAGGCATCGGCTAAGTTACCTCGCCTTATATTTAGCTCAGTATGGTGCAGGCCCGCAAAAGAAAAGTCGGCGCTGTCTTCGCCCACGGCGCTCGATCGGACAGCAAGGCGGACATCATGCCCTTCACCGAAGCATTTATCATACGCTTCGTAAACGGATGCTTCGAATTCCTCGGGCAGCGGGGCAGCAACAATCAAGTTTTGGGTTTCCCTGCAAGCCTCGTTCACTTCCCTGATGTTATTAAAGTCAATATTTCGGAAAATCTCATTTTTGGTTTGCCGCAGGTTGTTACGGCTCATAAAATCATTGAACAAGTTAATTGTTAGGCAAAAACCTTCGGGAACGGGAATATTGAGTTTTTTCCCTATTTCGCCAAGGCGGCTCATCTTGCCGCCCACTTCGAGCATGTTTGAAACATCAGTTTCTCCCATGCAATAGTAAAACCTGTTTGTTTTTCCCGTATCGATAACTTTCTCACAAGAATTGCAGTCATAAGTGGGGCAAACCCATCCGTCAGGGCAAAAGACCTTAGCCTGCAGGATTTTATTGCATTCCTCGACTATACTGCGGTGCCTGGCATAAAGGCTTTTGTAGCTGCCCCCGCTCATCTGAATCAGGTAATTGCATATATTATCTATTTTCGATTCGAGGAGTTCAAAATGGTTGAGGCACTGCCCTCGCGAAAAAGGCCTCCCCGATTCAACGATATCGAAAAGGCCCGTCATCAGTTTGTGTGCCTGGTTGTTATCTTCCAGCAGGAGGCGGAAATAGTTGAATTTCTCCGAAAAGTCGGGTTCGGTGGTTTTCTCTCTGCCGAAGATATTCTTAAAAAATTTGAGCATACCTGCCTTATAAATAAAATTCGCCGGATTTCAAAATAAAAAATCCGACGAACTAATATACAAGAAATTACATAGTTGCTTCCTTTTCTTTTTTGAATGCTCTGACAAGCTTGACAAAAATAATACCTGACATAACCAGTGAAGCTCCCATTATTACAACTGCAGAAGCAGTGTCTATCCAGGCAATATTTGTGACACTGTAAATCTGGCTTAATATAATTGATATACCTGCAAAAAGTATCATTATTGCAAATAAAAGCCTGATGCCGTAACCTTTGATATATTTAACCGCAGTCACGCCGATTTGGGCGCCTACTGCTGCTCCCATCAGCATTATTATTGCAGCAAGTATTTCAACTGTTCCCTTCATTCCGTAAGTAAAGCAACCATAAGCACCATCAAGGAATACTACAAACAGGTCGGTACCTACTGCAATGGCTGTCGGGCAGCCGAGAAGGTAAATAAGGGCCGGCATTCTTATGAATCCGCCGCCGACACCCAGATAGCCCGATAAAAAGCCGGTGAAAAAGAAAATAAAAATTATAATCCAAACAGAAATTTTCTCAATTCCTGACTTTTCGAAACTCATAAAGGGAGGAATATTAATATCCCTGATTTTTTGAACCAAAGACTTCTTCCCATTTTGAATAGTTGCTGTTCCTGCAGCTTTCCGTTTGCGAATAACAAAGTAATCGTAAAGCATAAACGACCCGAGCCCAATTAGCAAAACGATGTATGTATAGCGGACAGACGTACCAACAATATCGCCGCCCATGTTTTTCAAAATCATTATCAATTGAGCCCCCATTTCAACGCCAATTACAGTACCAATATTAGAGATTATTCCCAGTTTCCAGTCCACATTGCCCATTTTCCAGTGCTTTCGAGTGGAAACAATCGATTTGCCCATTATGTGAGCCAAATCAGTACCAATTGCAAAAGGAGCCGGCATTTTGAATATCATAAGTGCTGGTGTAACAATCCAGGCTCCGCCAACCCCGAAAAAGCCGCCAAGGATTCCCACACATAAACCGATGGCTAATAAAATTAAAGCATTGAATTCAATACCTGCTATCGGGAGATAGACAGTTGTATTCAGGACAATCCAATCATAAGCATTAACAATAAAATCCATATTCTACCTTTCCTTATTCGTGATGTGCAATTTTTGATACAGTAAAACCGAACAATTTCAGAATGAAATCGGTAACGATGCCTATAGAAATACCAATTATTGCCATAAGGGCTACAACCAATATTGAATAGGTCAGCCTCATATCGTTGAACATCTCTACAGACCAGCGTTTTATGCCGGTCAGAGGTTCACCGCTGTCCACATGAATTACTTTCTCTTTGCCATCTTTAACAACCACTGAATCTTTCAGGTAATTAAGGCTTGCTTTGTCTATTGTTACTTCTACTTTCTTATCCACTTTCTCAGTAGCATCTGAAACACTTTCAAAGTGAATTTTTTTCTTTTCCACATGGAACATTTCAGCAGTTATATCTTCCATAAAAAATAGCATGAAGACATAACCTCCCCCCATTATCAATATGAAGATAAACCATGATAGGAACTGATTCTTTGAGCTCATATAAACACACCTCATAATTTGTTTTCGAGAACCTCAATTTACTTACTACAATATACAACCGTTCAGTCTTAAACAAATTTTCTTTCTTACAAACTGTAACGGCTGTGTTGCAGCCTCTAAATACCTATAATATAGTACAGTTACCTAGACTGGAATGGCAATTTTAATTTTAGTATTAATTAATTAAAAATACTTTAGCAAGCTAATTTGGGCAAAGCTTTAAATTACAAGGGTAATCAATGTTTTCGAGGAAACAATGAATTTAAATATCGAAATATTTGTAATCTATGTGTTGCTGAAAGCATTACTTTAGTTTTAAAGCTGGCGCAGG
>DAINRZ010000002.1:0-30448 GCA_036741575.1 Kapaibacterium sp. (SeqCode) | reverse complement strand
AAAAAACTGGAAGCGTTATTTTATGAAATAGCAGGGCAAATTGACAAGGCTTTTTGGGAAAATATCGATTAAAACACTCTTGCAGCTAATATTCTCGGCAATAATCATTTCCGCCTCGCTGGTATATTATATTTATACCAGGGAATCGCACCTGTCAACATACAAGGACGGCGCCGCACTATCGCACAATTCAATTATCCGCTACTTAAAATCAGGTTTCGTTCAAAGTTACGATTTCAATAACTACGGCCTTTTCAGAGAGATATACAACTGGATAGAGAATGATGATAAAATAAAATTTGTAGTTTTATTCGATCGCAATAAAAACAAATTACGCATAATCCCCCGGGGATACCGGCTCGAGGCAGGCTACGACAGCCTAAAGCAACTGGACGGAATATTTTCGGCAAAGCTGCCTTATATTACCCGCAGTATAACCCTGAAACTGAAAAATGAAGAGTTTACTATGTTTGTCGGTTTCTCTTCGCAAGATTACGCAAATGCAGAAGCAAGGATTTTCGGCGATGTTGGCAAAAGGGCTGTATTTATCCTTGTGATAGGGATACTTCTGGCTTTGGTGATTGCCCAGAGCCTTTCTGCACCTATTATGAAACTGATAAATACTGCTAAAATTATTGCCGGGGGCAATATGCAGGCCCGTGCCGACGAAAACAGCGGCGGCAGGGAATTCCGTGACTTGGCCAAGTATTTCAACGATATGGTGAACAAGATAGTTGATTCGCAGTCAAGGCTTGTCGAAGAAATGGAGGCACGAAGCAGGGAAATGGACAGCCATAACAAAATCCTCGAACAAAAAAACCAGGAACTGCGCAGCGAAATCAACGAAAAAATCCGCGCAGAGACTGCATTGATGGAAAGCGAGAGGCTAGTTAAGGCTATTATCGACACAACGCCGGCTGCACTTGCATATATCGGCCCTTCGGGGAACTTTTTGCACGTTAATGATTATTGGGCAAATATTTTCGGTTCGGGCAAAGATGAAATAATCGGAAAGAGTTTTTCGGGATTCAATCCGGATTTGCCGGCAGGGATAGCGGCATTGCCGAAGGACGGCGGAATATACGGGAAAGAGATAAGTATTTCGGCTGGCGGGGCTGCCAAATCATTTATTTTCTATGTCAATCCTCATTATTCTGCAAACGGGGAATTACTTGGCAGAGTGTTGTTTATGGCCGATATTTCAAAATTAAAGCAGTATGAACTGGAACTGCTGAAATCAAGGGAAGAAGCGGTTATTGCCAACAAACACAAAAGCGATTTCCTTGCAAGTATGTCGCACGAAATCCGTACCCCTATGAATGCAATTATCGGATTCAGCGAATTGCTGCAAAACAGGCTGAAAAACAACAAGAATATCGAATACCTCAATTCTATTGTTACAAGCGGCAGGAACCTGCTCAAGATAATAAACGATATACTCGACCTATCGAAAATAGAGGCTAATAAATTTGAACTACAGATTGAGACGGCCGATATAAGGAACGTAATTTTTGACATTGAACAGATTTTCTCAATTAAGATCTCGCAGAAAGGCTTGCAGCTACGAACAAAAATCGACAAAAAAATACCCAGATGGCTGCTGATAGACGAATCGCGTATAAGGCAGATACTCTTGAATATAGTTGGCAATTCAGTAAAGTTTACTTCCAGCGGATATATCGAAATAGATGTGAGGGCCGATAAAATCGATAAAAAGAAGATGGCTGCCGACCTTAGAATCGATGTAATCGATTCGGGTATTGGTATTGCCGAAGCAGAACTGCAAAAAATTTTCGAGGCTTTCCACCAGCCTGGCGACCAAAAACTAAAAACATATGGCGGCACCGGCCTGGGCCTTACTATCTCGAAAAAATTAGTTGAGATGATGAAAGGCTCTATTTCGGTAGAAAGCAGGCTCAACCACGGCACAAAGTTTACTATCAGGCTGCCGGGGATAGGGATTCCGTTGGATAATCCGCTGGCAAGGGAAATTATTGCCGGCGAGCCGGGCAGGGGGTATAATTTTAGGAAAGCAGTGGTTTTAGTCGTTGACGATATTGAGTTCAACAGGCGACTGATAACCGAAATGCTGAAATCTTACAACTTATCCGTACACGAAGCAGGCAGCGGCGAGGAAGCGCTGAGGCTCTCGGGAGAAATTAAGCCCGACCTTGTATTGCTCGATATGAAAATGCCCGACATGAACGGTTACGAATGTGCACAAATACTCAAGCAGTTGCATTCCGAAAAAAGGTTCCCGATTATCCTGATATCAGCCTCGACCATGAAGACTGATGAATCGTCAATTTATGCCTGTTTCGACGATTATATGCTGAAGCCGGTAATTAAGGCCGACCTTGTAAGGATTTTGAAAAAGTACCTGCCTTACGATATCGTTGAGAAATCCGAAATTGATATAAATGCCGCTGCTAACGAACCGTTTTTTAATATAAATACAGTGGACTTTAATGTCAGCAGGGACAGCAAGGGCATGCAACTTCTGTACAATCTCGACAATAGGTTTAGAGTGGCAAAAGATATTCTGAGAGAAACCCTTATGCTGAGCGAACTGCAGGCATTCGCGCTGAATATTATAGAGTATGGAGAAAAATTCGGCGAAGATTCCATTATCTTTTATGGAAATGACTTGCTGAGATATTGCGATTCGCTGGATTTCGAAAAAATCATGGAATACCTGAACGATTACGACGCCCTGGTGGAGAAGCTGCGGAATTACATGTCATAATAATATTTAGGGATTACTGCCATAATAATGATGTTGCTGAATTTTAATTAATACGAATTTTACCGGATTGTTTTTAACTTTGCAAATGGTTGATTTGTATGTTTTTTTGATTAAAGCAATGAAGAATTTGAGCTTGTTGATTTGTTTGGTAATTTTCGCCGCCGGGATAGATACTTTTGCGCAGGCGACGCTTGCCGGGATGGAAAAGAAAGAAAACCTGACTTTTGGGGACATTAAATCTGCATATACAGACTATTGGAACAACCTGCCCGAAAATGAAAGAAAAGGGTGGAAGCAATACAAAAGGTGGGAATACTTTTGGCAGAGAAGATTGAGCAGCGATGGAAAATTCCCGGGGCTTAAAACAATGGCTGCAATGTTCGGAACAGTTATAAAAAACAGCCAGGACAGCCCTCAATCAGGATCTCCCAAGTGGAAAATCCTGGGCCCTGTGGGCACACCACCCAAAAGCACTGCAGGACGTAGCCAGGGCATCGGAAGGGTAAATGTCATCAGGATGAATCCTGCAAATAATAACATTCTTTGGGCAGGTACCGCTTTGGGTGGCTTATGGAAATCCACTAACGGCGGTGTTGCATGGCAAGAGATTCAGTTTACCCAGTTTCTGTCGCTTGGCATTTCGGATATTGCCATCAATACATCCAATCCGAATATTATTTATGTCGCCACAGGCGACGACGACGGTTCCTATGGTTCACAGGGTTTTTACTCGATAGGCATTATCAAATCCACCGACGGCGGCGCCACGTGGAGCCAAACCGGTTTCGCAAAAAACCTGGATGAAAGTATTATCGTTTCCAGGCTTATTTTGCATCCCACCAAGCCCGAAAACATTATTGCAGCTACTAACATCGGTATATATAAATCGACCGACGGCGGCGCCACTTGGGCCAGTAAGCAAAAAGATGCCGCATTTTACAGGGATATGGAGATGAATCCTTCGAATCCGGCTACTATTTATGCTTCAACATTTTCGTGGACGACACCAACAGCTATTTACAGGTCGATGGACGAAGGTGAAACATGGGAAAAAATCCATGAAATTCCTTTGTGCAGCAGGATAGAACTTTCCGTCACACGCGATGATCCTGCTTATGTGTTTGCCCTTGCAGCCCACAGCCAGACTAAAGGATTTCATTCGCTGCTTGTTTCTACAAACCAGGGAAACACGTGGACTGTTAAATACCAGAAAGGCAAAGGCGCAAATCTTCTCGGCTGGTACGAAGGCACCGGCGGCGATACTTCCGGCCAGGGCTTCTACGACCTTGCGCTGGCTGTTTCTGATTTGAATAAGAACGAAATCTATGTCGGAGGTGTAAATATCTGGAAATCTACCGACGGCGGTACAACCTGGAAACGGCTTACACATTGGCAGAACGGAAGTAAATACCCTTTCATCCATGCCGACCACCACGAACTTATTTTTGCGAAAAACTCAAACCTATTGTTTACGGCAAATGACGGCGGCATTGACAAAACAACAGACGGCGGTAAAACCTGGACTAACCTGAACGGCAACCTGTCCATTATGCAATTCTACAGGATGGGTGCATCGGAACTCGATACATCGCTTGTAATTGCCGGCAGCCAGGATAACGGCACCAGCCTGCTGAAAGGGAAGAACTGGACACACATATATGCTGCCGACGGTTTCGAATCGGCATTCGATCCTACAAATGATTCTATTTGCTATTGCTCCATATATTACGGCAGTATATTCAAAAGCACTAACGGGGGCGCTAATTTTAAAAAAATAATCGATAAAAATTTTACGAAAGAGGATGCCCCGTGGCTGTCGCCTTACCTGATTTCGACTGCCAATCCTTCTTTTATTTATGTTGGGATGGAAAATATATGGCTGTCGCGCAACGGCGGCACTTCGTTCAACAAAATATCAGGTTTCCCCGGTAAAAGCGATATAACGGCCATTGCATTATCCCATACAAACCCCGAAACAATTTATGCTTCAAGGTCGGCCAAACTGTATTATTCTGTTAATGCCGGAAGTGACTGGTCTGATATAACTCCTCCTGCCGATAATATATCTTATATCGCCCTAGATCCGAAAAACGATAAAAGGATATGGGCAACCATGGGGAATTTCAATGCCTTAAACAAAGTGCATTACTACGACGGTGCCAAGTGGATAAACCTTACAGGCAACCTACCCAACGTACCAGTAAATTGCATTGCATACCAGGCTAATTCCCCCGACAGGATTTATATCGGTACCGATATAGGGGTTTATTATTCAGATTATAACTCTGCAATTTGGGAACCATACAACGACGGCCTGCCAAATGTAGTCGTTAACGAACTGGAAATAAATTATAAATCGGGCAAGATAAGGGCGGCAACCTACGGCAGGGGTATATGGGAAGCTCCTCTGATAACGGCCAGCATTCCTGAGCCTCTGGTTACTATTACGGGGAATACTGAGTTTTGCGAAGGCGACAGCGTTATTCTAAGCGCTCCCGAAGGATTTTCTTCTTATGAATGGACAAACGGGGAGAAAACCAGGCAAATCGTCGTCAGAACTTCGGGTATATATACTGTTGTAGTGACTAATAATGTGGGAAAAGCAAAATCGAGGGCTGTAGAAGTCATAGTGAAACCCGTATCTAAAATGTCGATATTCCAGACAGGTATTAATCCTATGTGCATCCTTGATACTTTCAAGCTGAAAGCGGGATTCGGTTTTTCGGAATATATGTGGTCAAACGGCGAGGTAAGTAAAGAGATAACAGTGACGGAAGAAGGCAGATATTATGTTGTTGGTACAGCTTCTAACGGCTGCAAGAGCTGCTCGGATACAATCGATGTAGTCATCCTTCCTCCGCCTGATAAACCTGATATTACGCGCGAAGGCAACACACTTTATTCTACAGAATCGCAATTTTATCAATGGCTTTACGATGGCGATTCAATACCAGGAGCCACAAGCCGTTCACAGGATATTGTTGGCAACGGGACTTATAATGTTATCGTAACGGTAGGCAAGACATGTTCAGCCCAGTCAGAACCATTCCAGGTATTGGGTATATCAGATGCAGGATCGGCAAATGACATCAGAATAATATTCAATAATGAAACTAATACTATTACAATTATTTCACCCCCTGTTGCCTTGGGAGACATCTCGTACCGGTTGATGGATATTAACGGAAGGGAACTGATTACAGGCTCTCAGGCAGGTAATATTACCCTGCAAACGGATGGCCTGGCACGCGGCATTTATTATCTGCTGCTGAATTATAATGGGAAGAACCAATTTTTCAAAGTATGCAGGTATTAAAAAGCACTGATTTAAAAACTTGTTTGTAATAAAATTGGTAAAAAAGGAATTATTATTTAACTTGGAAAAATATTTTTTAATTTAGATAGTGAATAGAATAATTAGTATTTAGAATAGTATGGAGTTATGATAATGGTTAAGCGATACCTGAATCTTTTATTAATGTTTGTATTTGTTGTGCAGGCTTTCTCACAATCTCCCCTGATAGAGCTTGAAAGAAAAGAAAAGCCAAATTTCAATGAAATTAAAGCTGCATATGATGAGCATTGGAATTCTATACCCGAGGACAGGCGAAAGGGCTGGAAACAGTACAAACGCTGGGAATACTTCTGGGAAAGCAGGGTGGGCCAGGACGGTAAATTCCCCGATGCCAGGCTGATTGTCAGTGAATTTAATAAAGCTGTTAAGTCCAATAAGAATACAGCTCAGGCAAATGCCCCCCAATGGAAACTTATGGGGCCCATTGGCACTCCCACAAAAGCCTTTCTCGATAAGACACAGGGCATTGGGAGGATTAACGTCGTCAGGCTGCACCCGACAAATGTTAATATTATCTGGGCTGGCTCGGCACTCGGCGGGCTGTGGAAAAGCTCAAACGGCGGGAAACAGTGGTCAGATGTGCCTTATACTCAGTTCCTGTCGATGGGAGTATCTGATATAGCTATTTCGCAATCGGACCCTAATATAATCTATGTAGCCACCGGCGACGACGATGGTATTGTGGACGAAGACCGTTCGTATTATTCTATAGGCATAATTAAAACGACAGACGGGGGAACAACCTGGCAGCAGACAGGGATTTTTAAGGAACTTGAAGATGCTTATATAGTTACAAAACTTGTGGTCAATCCTACCAAGCCTGATATCGTAATTGCTGCAACCAGCGACGGTATATATAAATCGACAGACGGCGGAGCCAATTGGGAATTAAAATTTAACGAAGGCGACTATTACAGGGATATGGAAGTATGCCCCAACAACCCAACGATAATTTATGCTTCCACTCATACAAAAACCGGCGCCACAAAGATACTGAAATCAGTCGATGAAGGAGAAACCTGGGCAGTTGTTAAGCAATTCAGCAGCGTCGTTCGGGTAGAGCTTGCCGTCACCCGCGACGACGCAAAATATGTATATGCCCTGGCGGCAAATTCATCGAATAACGGCTTTCATTCGCTGATTGTTTCGACAGACCAGGGCAAAACATGGACTGAGAAATACAATGGCAGCACCGGACTCAACCTTTTGGGGTGGTATAACGGCACCGGCTCGGATAAGTTCATGGGCGGCCAGGGCCAGTACGACCTTGGACTGGTGGTTTCCGACCTTAACAAAAACGAAATCTATATCGGCGGGGTAAATGTCTGGAAATCCGTAGATGGCGGAACCGTTTGGAAAAAGGTCGCTCATTGGCAGAGGGATGGTGATTTCCCGTTTGTGCATGCCGACCACCACGAGTTAATTGTTCCCCGAAACAGCAATGTAGTATATTCAGCCCACGACGGCGGTTTGGACAAGACTACAGACGGCGGAAAAACCTGGATTAACCTGAACGGCAATATGTCGATTATGCAATTCTACAGGTTCGGCACTTCCGAAATTGATACTAACCTTTTGATAGCCGGGGCACAGGATAACGGCAGCAGTATGTATTTCAAAAACGAATGGTATTATATTTATGGAGGCGACGGCTTTGAAGCAGCTTTCGATCCTACAGATACTTCTTTTGCATACTGTTCTCTTTATAACGGGGCATTATTCCGAAGCACCAACCATGGCAGGAGTTTCGAGAAACAGATTATGAGCACCTTCCTTGCCAAAGAACCGGCACCATGGCTTACTCCGTATGTCCTGTCGCCCAGCAAACCTTCGAATATTTTCGTCGGCCTTACAAACCTGTGGATGTCGCCGAATTTCGGAGATAATTTTACGAAAATATCCAATTTTTCGAACGATGGTACTGTGCGGGCAATTGGTGTGTCTCACCAAAGTTCCGATGTTATATATGTTGCGAAAAAAACTACTATGTATATGACCACAAATACCGGCACAAATTGGACATCGCTCAATCCGCCTGGCGGCAACATATCCTATATTGCAGTTGATCCTGCAAACGACAAAAGGATATGGGTTTCTATGAGCAACTATAATGCAGGTAATAAGGTATTTAAATGGGAAAGCGGAAAATGGGAGAATATCTCCGGCAATTTGCCCAATGTGCCCGTCAATTGTATTGTTTACCAAAAGGATTCGCCGGACAGGATTTACGTCGGTACTGATATAGGGGTATATTATACCGATTATAATTCCGGAATCTGGGAAAAGTACGGTGATGGACTTCCGAATGTGGTGGTGAACGAACTGGAAATAACATACAAATGTAAAAAACTCAGGGCTGCCACTTACAGCAGGGGAATTTGGGAAGTGCCGCTGAACATGACTAATATCAAGCAACCTGAAATAACTGTTGTTGGCAACACGGAGTTCTGCCAGGGAGACAGCTGCATACTTACTGCCGAGAAAGGATTCAAGAGTTACTTGTGGTCCACAGGCGAAAAGACTCAATCAATCGTTGTTAAAGAAACAGGTTCCTATTCAGTTACTGTCGAAGCCAGCGAAGGAACTGTCCGCTCGAAAAAAGTCGATATCAATGTTAAACCTGTCAATAAAATGACAATTGCTTTATCAGGAATCAACCCGATGTGCAACACTGATACATTAGTTCTAAAAGCAGGATTCGGTTTCAGTGAGTATGTTTGGTCCACAGGCGAAACAACCAGGGAAATAACCGTAAACACTCCAGGGACATATTATGTTATTGGCACTGCGGCTAACGGTTGCACCAGCACATCCGGCAATCTGGAAATAGTTGTCAAACCGGCCCCTGACAAGCCTGTAATCACCCGCGAAGGCAACAACCTGGTATCTACCGAATGCCAGTTCTACCAGTGGTATGTTGACGGGCAAAAAATATCCGGAGGCACAAACAGGCAGCAGCCCATTACCAAAAACGGCACTTACACTGTCACCGTTACCGTTGGCAAGACATGCTCCGAGACATCCGAGCCATTTATCGTACTTGGAGTAGAAGAAGTAGCCGATGAAAGCAAAATTACGCTTACGCCCAATCCGGCGCAGAATTACATAGAAATAATGATAAATTCGATGCTTTCGGGCAATATTAAAATTAATATCACCGATATAGGCGGTAATACCATGAAGCAGATTATCGACAACAAAGACGTGGGAGAATATGTCAGAAGAATCGATATATCGGTCATACCTGCAGGAACATACTTTGTTATTGTTAGTGCCGGGAATAAGAACTACTGTTTCAAACTGATTAGAAACTAATATTGTAACAGCCTGTTGTAACAAAAACAGGCTTTTTGTGTCTTTATTAAAAAAGTGCTTATTGCCCAAAATCATATCAGGCAATAAGCATTATTATAATTATTCGGATGGTTTTCCGTAATTTTGAATAAATAGAATGTGTAAGTTTTTGAGAAATGTAAGATGAAAAGATTTGATAAGCATCGGATAACGACAGCAGCGGTTATACTGTTTTTTATAGTAGCAATGATATTTCATGCCAATGCCGAAACTCCATTTACAAAGCTTGGAAAGATAAAAACACCAACACTGATGGATATACAAAAAGCATACGATGAATATTTCCAAACAGTTAAGACTGAAAAGAAAGCCGGCTGGAAACAATTCAAAAGATGGGAATATTTCTGGAAGAAAAGGCTTTCGGATGACGGTATATTCCCTGATATGAACAAAATCCACGACGAAATTACCGCTTACGATAAATCGCAGAAGGCTAATACGAATGCAACTCAGGCTGTAGAATGGACTCTCCTGGGCCCGATTAAGACTCCCGAAGCCTTAGGCAATGCACGCGAGCAGGGCCTGGGCAGGTTAAACATCGTTAGGTTCCATCCCACTAATACAAATGTTATCTGGGTTGGGGCTGCTTCCGGCGGTGTTTGGAAAACAACCGACGGCGGTACTACATGGTTTACATTCCCCTTCACAAACTTTATGACTCTTGCCGTGTCGGATATTGCAGTATGCAAAAACAATCCTGATATAGTATATGTTGCCACCGGCGATTCCGACGGTACTCCTTCATCGGGCGGAGCATGGTATAGTATCGGTATAATTAAGACTACCGATGGCGGCAATACATGGGAAAAAACAGGATTTGTGCGCGAACTTTCGAATAGCTACCTGATAAACAGGCTGCTGGTTGATCCGGCCGATGACAATACAATAATCGCAGGTACACAGGATGGTATATATAAATCCACGGACGGCGGAACATCCTGGAAAAGCAAGCAAAACGGCAACTTCAAAGATTTGGAATTTAAACCCAATGACCCCAACGTCGTATATGGCGCCACTATGGGACGCTGGAGCGGCAACTCATCGATATGGAAATCTACCGACAAAGGCGAAACATGGATAATGAAGAAACAGGGTGGCGACATTGGCGGTACTTCCCGGATTTGCCTCGAAGTAGTTGATAATCCTTCCAAATACGATTACCTTTATGTGCTGGCTTCCGACAATAAATACGAGATGTTTCATTCGTACTGGATTTCCGAAGACGCCGGAAATACTTTCGAATTATATGCTAACAGGGAATCGACAGGTAACATTTTAGGCAGATACGATGGCGGCGACGACGATAACTCTTATGGCCAGGCTTGGTATGATATGTGTATTGCCGTCGATCCTGTTAATCCCAATAATATTTTCACCGGCGGTATTAATATCTGGAACAGCAGGGATGGCGGCGGTGCTTTCGAAAGGAGTACTCACTGGCTGATAGATCCCAAACTGCCTTATGTTCATGCCGACCACCACGACCTGGAATACCAGCCAGGCACTAATATACTTTTTGCTGCTCACGACGGCGGACTGAATAAATACGAGAACGGCAAATGGATTGACATAACCGACGGTATGTCGATTACTCAATTCTATAGAATAGGTGTTTCGCAGTCAGAATCCAATGTGGTTGCCGGAGGCGCTCAGGATAACGGCACTTCGATGCTTAAAGACGGCAAATGGACGCATATATCGGCCGGCGACGGTATGGAGTGCGCTATAGATCCCAAAAATCCCAAGAAAATTTATGCATCGATGTATAACGGCACCTTACTAAGGTCAACAGACGGAGGCAACAATTTTACGCGAATGGTTGATACATTCTATACCCACGAAGACGGGGCATGGGTTACTCCATATGTCCTCGACCAGAATAATCCTGCGATAATATATGCGGGCTATAGAAGCGTGTGGCGCTCGAGCAACAGCGGCCAGTCGTGGAATGCTGTATCGCAGCCATTGGATAATGGCTGGAGCGGCAACTTGCTCAGCCTTGCCATATCGCCATCGGATCCGAGTACAATTTATGCTGCATCGGCAAATAATCTTTTCAAAACAAAGAACATAACCACATGGACAAAAGTGAACGGCGCTCCCGGAGGCACCATTACTTCAATTGCAGTCGATCCTGCAAATCCCGACCGGATTTGGGTGACTCTGTCGAATTATACCGATAAACGAAAAGTCTTTGAGTATGACGGCACCACTTGGAAGAACCTGAGCGGCAACCTGCCTAATATTCCGGCCAACAGTGTAGTTTACCAGAAAGGATCAAACGACAGGCTCTATGTTGGCACAGATATAGGCGTCTTCCATATGGACGGCGGCTCTGCCAATTGGACGAGATATGGCGACGGTATGCCGAATATTATTGTCGAAGAACTCGAAATTCATGAAAAAGATAAAAAACTCTATGCAGGCACTTATGCCAGGGGCGTTTGGATTATTGACCTGATAGACTGCAACCTGAAGGCCCCGGAAATTACTGTGACCGGCGACAAGGAGTTTTGCAAGGGCGACAGTGTCGTACTCGAGGCCCAGGACGGTTATGTCTCTTATCTTTGGTCCACAGGCGAGACTACAAGGTCGATTACAGTCAGGGAAACAGGTAATTATGCAGTTACTGGCTACGACGACAAAGGCTGCTCGGCTACATCGCAATCCATTTCAACAACTCAATACAATGTGCCCGATCCTAAAGTAACAATTACCGGTAAGTTTCCATTGTGCGAAGGAGATGAAGGCCCGATTGATATTACATTTACCGCTCCTTTTGGTTTTAAGGAATTACTGTGGAGTACAGGCTTAACTGAAAGGAAACTTACTGTTACACAGGAGGGGACATATTATTTTATTGGTACTACAAGCGACGGTTGCAAAGCATATTCTGATACTTTCTATGTTAAATACCATCCGTTGCCTGAAAAACCGGTGATAACACAGGAATGGCTGATACTTAAATCCACACCCGCTAAAGAATACCAGTGGTATCTGGACGGGGAGAAAATTGAAGGCGCCACGGAGCAGACGTACAAGGTTAACAAAATAGGCTCCTACACAGTAGAAATATCTGATTCCAATACATGCACAAATATATCGGATGCACATGATGTAACAACTGATGTGGAAGAGGCCGAGGACGGTACGGGTATTATTAAACTTATGCCCAATCCGAGTGCCGGAATTTTCAACCTTGAATTCTTTATAAATACCACAGGTACTATTGAAGTAAAAGTGAGAGATATTCTTGGCGCCACTGTACAATCTTTTAATTATACCGGCAGGAATGGAATATTCAAAGAGAAATACGACTTAGGCGCATTGCCGCAAGGATTGTATTTCTTCGATATCAAATTTAATAGTAAGCATTATATAATAAAAGCAGTGAAACAATAAGTGTAACTTATAAGATATCAGGCTGCCTGTTGTTGGTAATAATACGGGCAGCTTTTTTTTTGATTATGAACATAACAGGAAAATTAAGGCAAAAGAGTGAGTTTTTCAGGGTAGCGCCGGATAAACTGGCAGCATGCCTGCTTGGCAAGTTAATCGTCTATACAAACGAAAATGAAACTCTATCAGCTGTAATTACTGAGACGGAGGCTTACCTTTCGGCAGGCGACCAGGCATCGCATTCGGCGCCGGGCCTAACCAAGCGCAATGCTCCAATGTTCGAAGACGGCGGAACTATTTATGTTTATAAAATTTACGGTATCCACCACTGCTTCAATATCGTCAGCCAAACAAAGGGCATTGGCAGTGCGGTTTTAATAAGGGCAGCCGAGCCTGTTGGCGGAATAGAAAACATGAAAGCAAACAGAAATACAGAATATATAGAGAACCTTTGCCGGGGGCCTGGCAATTTTTGCCGTGCTTTCGGTTTCGACCTCAGCCATAACAATTTAAACTGCTTTTGCGATAATATTGGCATCTATGGCCATATCCCCGAAGGCAGCTTTTCTATTGGAAATACCGAACGGATAGGAATTACCAAATCTGCCGGGCTGAAACTGAGGTTTTTCATCAGAGGCAGCCGGTTTGTCTCAGGGAAAATCGGGCTTAATACTTAATACTTACATGTGTATATCTTTTAGATTGAAATAAAATCTAATTAAGATTATGGAGAAATAAAGAAATTTTAGTATTTTGACAAATTACGTTAGTTAAATTGTTATATAAATGATTAGCATATTGTATGCATTGGTACAATTTGGGAAATGAATCCTGGAGATATAGATGAGTGTTTACATGAACAAAGTACTATTGTTATTTATTATTTCCACAATAACAGCCCTATCGCAAACCCCTGACGGGGATGTCAAATATGCCGACAAACCGTTCGACCTCAGGCCTTCGTATGGTTTTTTTGCTGGCATAGGGTACAACTTACACAATGCCAATTTTGCAGCCCTGCCCGGCTGTATCAGTTGCAACACCATGCCGATGGGTTCGGGCAAAAAATTAGGCCTGCCCGACTTTGGCGTGTATTTTAGTTTTCCGCTCGATAAAAAAATCGAACTCTCACTCAGGTTTTATTATTTTATGCTGGGCGGCGATTTCAGCCTAATCGAGCCTGAGACTTTGTCCGACAAAGATGGCAACAGCATAAATGGCGAATTCGAGTATATCCTGAATACCGATTTAACTTCGGTGGGGATTAATCCTGTTATCGGATACAGGGTTACCGACCAGTTGACTCTGAATGCCGGAATAAGGGCAGGATATATTTTATCGGGCAGCTTCGATTACAAAGAGCAGATTAATTCGCCTTCCTACGGTGTATTCAAGGATATTAACCGCAGAGTGCGCAATGCACAGGACGGCGATATCGATTCGCTAAATAAAGTAGATTTAGCTATTAGCTTTGGCGCCAGCTACGACCTGCCGCTTAATTCGGCGCATACTTTATTCCTTGTGCCCGAAGCATCTTTTCATATAGGCATACTTCCTATAGCGGATAATTGGAGCCTTAATACATTTTTTGGCGGAATAGGGATTAAATATGCCCCGCGCGAAATTATTCCTCCCAAAGTGCCCCCCATGCCGCCGCCATATCCGGCTCTACCGCCGCCGCCTCAGCCTGGCGAGTTGCTCGTTTCGGTATCGGCTGTATCTGTCGATGATGCCGGCAAAGAAGAGAAAGTAACTAAAATCCATATCGAAGAGTTTATTTCCAGGAAAGTGCATCCACTGTTGAATTACGTTTTCTTCGATGATAATTCTTCCGAAATACAGGATAAATACAAGCTGAATAAAAATATGACCGAGGAAGAGCGCAACACTTTTAGTGTCAACTCCTTATACGGCCTGAAAACAATAGATGTCTATTATAATATTTTGAATATTGTCGGCAGAAGGATGATTGCATATCCAATTGCCAACCTGACTGTAAACGGCTACAACAACAACATTGGCCCAGAGAAAGGCAATACCGACCTTTCGAAAAGACGCGCCGAAGCAGTGAAAGATTACCTTGTCAGGGAATGGGGTATTTCTCCCGACAGGATTCGTACGACTTCGGGCAACCTGCCCCCGCTGCCTTCGAACATTAACGACCCCGACGGCATTGCCGAAAACAGGAGAGTAGAAATAAGCTCCGATTTTGAAAAAATTTTCGAATCACTAAATGTTAGCGATACTATCAGGAAAACAAATCCGCCAAAGCTTAGGTTCAAACCGTATGTTTCCACAGATATCGGCGTGAAAAGCTGGAAGATTACCACTGCCCAGGCAAGTTCGGGTGTACTGAAGGTATTCGAAGGAACAGGTGCGCTGCCGAAGCATATTGAATGGAACCTTAAAGAAGAAAGGGACTATGCTCCCAAATTCAGCGAAGATTTCATCTACAGCCTCGAAGTAGTGGATAACGACAATAACCTGACAAAATCGAAGGACCAGGCGATAAAAGTGCAAGCTGTAACTACTCAGAATAAACTGATGGAACTTTTGGAGGGAACTATTAAGAATGATGTAGAGTTCGACCAGTACACACTAATTTCGTTTGGGTTCAATAAGGCAGAACTCACTAATGAACACAAGCCGATTGTGGAAACGGCCAAAGGCTACCTGAAAACCCAAAACCCGATGGAAAAAAGGACTTTTAACGTGGATATTATCGGAAGGACTGACAGAATCGGCGATGAATTACTGAATAAGACTTTATCGCTTAACCGCGCACTGAACACTGCCGACGGTATCGAAATCGAGCGCAGGTTTGCAAGGGGTATTGGCGAGGAGAACCCGCTGTTTGACAATAATACGCCCGAAGGAAGGTTTTATAACAGGAACGTTACGATTAACGTCGAAACGACTATTGAACTTATTAACGAATAATGAATATTTTTATACTTTTTTCGTAATATTTATAAGAAAAGTGTAACAAAATATAATTTAAAGTGTTATATAAAGATAGATAAGAAAAATAAATAATATTGGTTACTGATATGAAAAAAATCCTCATAATGCTCGCTTTGGGAATCATACTGGTGTTCCCTGATATATCTGCAGCCCAGGGTTCCGTTAAAATCAACGGCGTGACGTCGTCTAAATATCCGATGATTAGCGTTGAGTTTACAGCAAAGAAAAACAGCGGAGACCAGCTGAAAATCAACGAATTTACCGGCACAGATGTTTGGGTGCGCGACAACGGAGTGGACAAGCAGGGGACAATCGAATGCCCCGACCCGGGTGTCTCTAAGTTTTCTACAATACTTGTCATTGATATTTCTGGCTCTATGAAAGACAATGTCGAAGGCTCGAAAACGAAAATGGACCTTGCTAAACTTGCTGCCACCGAGTGGATAAAAAACCTTCCAAACGGAAGGTTCGAATGCGCCATAATGGCATTCCACCAGGAAACTTACATTTTACAAGATTTTACTGATGATAAAGGGAAACTAAATTTTGCTTTGAAAAGCGATACATTACAGCCCTTTGCTGTGGGCACGGATTTTAACTCTGCTTTATTGTATGATATAAGATTCCCCGCCCAACCCGGCGCTTTATATCTTGCAAAAAGAGCAAAATATGCCCCATATATTGTGTTCCTGACCGATGGTGGCCATAACTCAAATATGAGGCCAAATGTATTGAGGCAGGAAATTACAGAATTAGCTGTTGAACTTGGAGCCAAGATTTACACAGTCACTATGACTCCCCCAGAAGAACTTGCCCCATCGCAGGTCGATGATATTTTGATTATTTCTGAGGAAGTTTACTGGAATAAAAGGACAACGAACTCAATTACTGCTGCTTATTTGGAAATTCTAAACGAAGTAAAATTCACTGCCCCGCCCCCGCCTTGCATATTCACATTCGAAGGGGACTGCAACAGCAGCGACGAATTGATTCTAAATATTAATAATGCTTATGTAAAAGGCAGTGATACAACAGCAGTTGAAGTATCGTCTTCCTTACTTCCTTATCTCGAATATTCAGCCGATTTCGATGTTCCGTTCCTAAATGTACCCAATAATACCAAGCAGGTACGCAATTTTACAATTACCCCCAGGCAGAATTTCGTAAAATTTACCGGTCCACCTATTGTAAGCGGGGCAGATTTCAGGGTAGTTACACCTGATGCTGCGTCCTGGACTAATTTAACTGTCAACAAAGACAATCCGCTTGTTATCCAGGTGGAATACGCCAGCCCTGCAGGCGATTCTATCTGCCGTCAGGCGGATATCGAATTTGTCGGCACTGCCTGCAAAGACAAAGTACATAATGTATCTGCAGGGTGGATATTTGCAAGGCCTGTCGATTTCGGCGCCAGGAAGATTAAAACAGAACATAAAATTGATTACAGCGCAGTATTTTGCAACCACAGTTGCTTCGAGATTAATATTGATGATATGTATATCGAAGGCGGCGCCGCACAGGCTTTCGGCATAACATCCCAAAAATATACAGGCAAGTTATCGCCGGGGCAATGCATTGACCTTACTTTTTCGTTTAATCCCGACCAGCCGATAGATTATGAATCTTTATTCAAAGTCGTTGCCGACGGTAAGGTTTTTTCATCTCCAATCAGGGGCGCAGGCACAGGCAGTGCCGAAATACAGGCTGTAAACACATTTTCGTTTTCACCGAATGCGTCTTGTGCAAATATCACTGTCGAAAATGATATCGCAATAACAAATACCGGAGCAATTCCGCTTACTATAACAAATATCAGTTTTGATCCCAACGGCAATCCCGCCGGTATTTTCGAGCTTTTGGGTACATTGCCGCCTCCTATTGATCCTGATCAGACAGTAAATATTAAAGTAAACTTTAAGCCAGTTCAGGCAATTACATATTCAAATTATTTATTAAAGATTGAAAGCAACGATCCGACCGATCCAATTTATAACATTGCGCTTTCAGGCAAAATGGACAGCGTGGGATATGCGGCAGACAAGGCTTCAATTGACTTTGGAGTGCTCTGCCCCGGCGAAACCGGCAACCAGTCTGTCACCCTCGACCCACTGGGTTCGGATATTGCTTTCGATATTACTGCCACTCCAGGCGGCAGCCTTGTGGCAGAAGATATTGACGGCGGCAACAATACCTGGAGCATAACTCCCGGCAACACCCGGACGGTTAATCTAACAGTATCAGGAAATACCGAGGGCACTTTTAACGGCAACATCCAGTTTAGGGATTCGAAATGCAACAGATTAATAGATGTGCCGGTGAAATGGGAGATAGCACGCCCCGATATCGATGATATAACATATAATTTCGTTGCCAATATCCCGCAGACAGATGTCCAGGAAGTAACAATTACTAATAATTCAAACAGGGACTTTACGATTACCGATACAATTTTCAGGAGCGCTGAATTTTATATAGAAAATTCATCCCTTGTTTTACCTAAGACAATCAGCAAAAACGGGGGTACTTTAAAATTCAGGATTGTCTATGCTCCAACAGTTGCCGGGAGTGTTTCTACATACCTTGTAATGTCAGGTAATCCATGCAGTTACACAGATTCAATCCGTGTGACAGGCGCCGCTACCGCTTCGAGGGCAGATGTGGCCATTAAAGAGCACAGAGGTATTATCGGCGAAATAGTAACATTGCCCGTAGATATTGAAAACGGCCAGAATATGCCGGGATCTGACACTAAATTCATGTCACTCGAAGTAGAATACGACAACACCATGCTCGACCCCCAGGCATTCCTCAACCAGTTCAAAGGGCAGGCGACTATCAACGGCAACAGGCTTGTTATCACAAAAATCCCTGTTTCGGAAGTAAACGGAACCCAGGCAGGAGTGGAAAACCTGAAATTCAGGGTTCTGAATTCTCCCAATACATCATGCAGCCTGACTATACTCAATCCTGTTTCGGAAGCTCCCGGGCAGACAGTTTTTACACCTGTTAACGGCAAATTCTACCTGGACAGGGTTTCGGCAGATATAAAGGTAGGTAATGTGACTGCATACCCCGGCGAGAAAATCGATATACCTATTACCATCACTAATTTTGTTAACTACAAGCCTTCGGTGAATGCAAACCTGAAAATCGACATTGCTTTCGATAAAACAATATTGGAATGCAGCGATGGTTCGCTGAATTGCAGCATATTTACTAACGACAGGATTGCCAGGGTAACCGTTCCACTGGCTGGTGTGTCCGGGGCTAACCTTCCGGTGGTGGCCAAAAAGTTCAGGACAATGCTTGGTATGGCAGAATCGACTCCTCTCAGGATAGTTGGTGTTACGTTCGATACAGGCGAACTGGATGCTAATACCACCAACGGCCTGCTGAGCCTCGATATATGCAAAAAGGGCGGCGACAGGCTGTTCGATGCCAATACTCCGGCTGCTATGGTATTCGCTCCCGAACCCAATCCAGTAAATTCTGTTTCGGCAATCAGCTACCAGACTCCCGAAAAAGGACTGACAAAAGTATTTATCAGCGATATACTCGGCAACAGGATACTGGATGTTGTAAATGAAGTGGTTGAGCCCGGAAAGTACACTGTGGCAATAGACGGCTCGATTCTGATAAACGGTGTTTATATTATAACATTGCAAACAGAAACCCAATTATATAGCAGGATGTTTAGCATTATGAATTAAACTGCCGATACCCAAATGGCGGTTTAAAAGGTTGTAAAGAGTTACTATTACAAAAAAAAGACGTTTATCATATAGGTAAACGTTCTTTTTTTGTGAGTGGTACTAACATTCAATTCTATATTATGATTCGGCAGAATTATTGATTATTGCACCTAAGCGTTACTACGCAAATATGAACAACTTATATGCTTTGATGTCCTAAATCCTAAAAAATAAAAAGCCTTCCGGAGAGGGCGTTTTTTTCCCGGAAGGCTTAATGGAGTGGAGAAACACTTATCTGTAGATAACTAACTTTTTATTTAATGAGCCTTCTCCTGTTTTCACCTGCAGCAAGTAAGTGCCTGCTTTGAGATCGCCTGAATCGATTCGAATATTATTCTTACCGGTTTGCAGGCTACCGGCATCAAATTCTAAGATGCATTCGCCGGCCAGGCTGTAAATATTTACATATACTTTACTGTCTTTTTGCAGGTTTAATTCAATACTAACATAGTCTGTCGCCGGATTAGGATGAATCCCATTATTGGCCACAAAATCCATACCACCGTAAACTGAGACAAAATTATCTGTAGTAAACTTATATTCATCCGACCAGGGGCCTTCACCAGCTTCGTTCTTTCCCTTGACTTTCCACCAATAGATAGTTGAGGGTTTCAGGCCTGTCACCTCATATTCGACGAGGTTGCCACCTGCAGGTATGTTCGAGAACTCGAAGGCAGGCTCCTGGCTTCCGTCTTCGCGTAACTGCAATTCATAGGATTCGGCGCCCTCTACTTTTCCCCACTCAAGCTTAATTGTGGCCTGTACTTTTTCCATATTATTCGGGGGATAGGACAAAGCGGCTTTCTGTGTTGGCGCTTCAGCCTGAGTTTTGAAAGAGTATATTTCCGACCATGGCCCGTCGCCGTCGGCGCTCGTGCCTCGTACTTTCCATGTATATTCCACTCCTTTTTTCAAATTTGGAGTTGAATACTGGACAACATCTCCATCAGGTGCCGGGATTGTCTTATCATCGATTGTGGGAGTCGTTTTGTTCTTTTCTGTAATCTGTATGTGATACTTTGTCGCCTTCTCAATTATATCCCATTCAAATGCGACCGGTATTGCTATACCTTCGGCTCCGTCTTCAGGTGTATGAAGTATGGGAGACTCGACGGGGATAGTAGCTTCGGTTGTAAAATAACGGGTGGCCGACCAATTGCCGTTGCCGCCGTCGTTCTTTGCCCGCACGCGCCAGTAAAATATCGTATTCTTCTTAAGTGTTTTTACCGAGTAGAAACTGTCTGTAATAGTTTTTGTTTCTGTAAGTTTCTTGAAATCATCGAGTTCTGCTATCTGGAATTCATAATTCTTTGCTTTGGGTGCTTTATTCCATGTAAATTTTGTGGGTGACTTTACCTCTTCAGCTCCGTTATCGGGCGCCAATAACACTACATCGCCGGGAGGGAACACTGTTTTCTGTACGAAATTGTAAAGCTCAACCCAGTCTGCTGTAAACTCTGTACTCCAAAAATACTGCCCTGTATGCCCTACTCCGGATTTTTCGATTAGCTTTGTAACGGCTCCGTAAGGCTGTGCCTGCGAAATCCAGTTTGTTATGGCTCCATAGTATTGGTCGCCAGTACCAACAACAAAACCAATAGGCAGCGATTTGAGGGCAGGCTGTATGCTGCTCGGTGGATAATAGGGTGAAGTGGCAATACCGATTAATCCTTTGAAAAGCTGGTAGTTAGCAAGGCCAAAGCCGAATGTGCCGCCGCCGCCGGCAGAATAACCTGTCAAAACGATATTACTTTCATCGATATTATAATTCTTTTTTAAGTATGCTAGAATATCAAGAGTTATCGTGCCGTCGTAATCCGGCTGGTCGTCCGGGCAAGCCAGAATAACGTTCAACTGGGTTGCAGCGGCCTGCAGCATTTGGCGCATGGCTGTTTGTGGTGTCTGGTATGGGTGAAAACCTATAACCACAGGCCATTTTTTTGAAGCAGTATATCCTGTGGGAACGAGAAACGAAACGGCGCGCGTACCATCGCCATGCGGCAGCATCTCGTCGAAATCGCCTTTCTTTTGGGCGCACGAAGGCTCGGCTGCCGCAAGCATTATGAACGCGGCAACAAGTGCAAACCTGAGCAAGGCAGTAGTAATTCTAATCATTACTTTTTCCAAAAACTATTTAACAAACGAACTAATAATTTTATGAAAATGACACATGAAGCATATAAATGATTCGGAATACAAACACAAAGTGGTATAAAGTAATAATTGAAAGAAGCTGCTCTTTGATTGTTCTGATTATTTTAGGACGTACACCTTTTCTTCCATCAGTCTGCCGATGGTATTGATTATCTCCATAATGTTCACATTTCAAAAAAATTAAAACTATGAAAAAAAGAATGTTGATTAAAATTAAAATAAGGTTGGCAACAAAACAGAATTGGAAATTGAAGTTGGTGAAATATCGAAGAAAAAACAAAAAAGCAATAGATTTGCCGCCCCGACGTGAAAGCAGTTTTAGAAATGTATAACTAATAAATTTTTAATATGATTAAGGAAACAATTCGGAATATTGCTATTATTGCTCATGTGGACCATGGCAAGACAACCCTTGTGGACTGTATGCTCAGGCAAAGCGGCACTTTCAGGGACAACCAGGTGGTAGAAGAGCGCGTTATGGATTCGCTCGACCTGGAACGCGAGCGCGGCATTACTATAATGGCAAAAAATACAGCCATCAGGTATAAAAATATAAAGATAAATATTGTAGATACACCAGGCCACGCCGATTTCGGCGGCGAAGTGGAACGCAGCCTCAACCTGGTGGACGGCGCCCTGCTGCTTGTCGATGCCAGCGAAGGCCCGCTGCCCCAGACACGGTTCGTCGTCAAAAAAGCCCTCGAGAAAAAGCTGCCAATAATATTGGTTATCAATAAAATTGACAGGCCAGACAGGCGTATCGAAGAAGTAGTTTCGGATGTTTATGACCTTTTTATCGACCTGGGCGCCGATGACGGGCAAATCGAATTCCCAATCCTTTATACTAACGCCAAAGCGGGATTTGCACTGCTCGATCCGGCCGAAACAGCCGACAGCCTGGAATTGCTTTTCGAAAAAATTATTTCATATATTCCCGGCCCGGATGTCGATGACAATGATGCGCCGCAGCTACTGGTAACCAACCTGGACTATGATTCCTACGTAGGTCAGATTGCGATAGGCAGGCTGCAGAATGGCATTCTCGAAATGAATAAGCAATACAGCCTTTGCTCGGCTTCGGGTATTATAAGCGGTGTAAAGTTTTCGGCGCTATATTCCTTTGCCGGCCTTAGCAAAAAACAGGTACCGTCTGTAGAAGCAGGGGATATTATTGCCATCGCAGGCGTGCAGGGGATTAATATCGGCGATACGGTTTCTTCGCTCGAAAATCCAAAGCCATTGCCGAGGTTCCATATAGATGAGCCTACGGTTTCGATGATATTTTACGTCAACAACGGGCCCTTTGCTGGCACCGAAGGCAAATACCTGACTTCGCGCCACCTGAAAGCGCGCCTGGAAAAAGAAACACTTAGCAATGTATCTATCGATATTAAGCCGGTAGGCGAGCGTACCGACGCATTCGAAGTATGCGGGCGGGGAGAGTTGCAAATGGCAATACTCATAGAAACCATGCGCCGCGAAGACTTCGAGTTCATGGTGTCAAAACCGGCAGTTATTATCAAAGAAATCGACGGGCGCAGGCACGAGCCTGTTGAAAGAGTGTTCCTCGATATACCCGAAGAATATATCGGTACTGTAACAGAAAAACTTTCGACACGCAAAGGCCAGATGATGAACCTGACCAGCACAGGCAGCGGGCGCGCCAATCTGGAGTTCCTGATACCCTCGCGCGGGCTTATCGGTTTCCGCAGCCAGTTCCTGACCGATACCAAAGGCGCCGGAGTGATGAACAGCCTTTTCGAAGATTTCAAGCCATGGTTCGGCGATATCCCACACAGGACTAACGGAGCTCTCGTGGCAGACCGCCCCGGAAGGGTGACCGGCTATGCATGCTTTGGCATGGAGGACAGGGGAGAGCTTTTCATAGAAATTGGCGCCCAGGTTTACGAAGGAATGATTATCGGCGAGCGAAACAAACGCGACGACCTGAATGTAAATATTACAAAGGAAAAGAAGCTCACTAATATGAGGGCATCCAATTCCGACGCCACAATAACACTAAGGCCGCCAAAGCTGCTTTCGCTCGACCAGGCTATCGAGTTTATCGACGAAGACGAGCTTATTGAAGTGACACCTAAGTCCATCAGGCTGCGTAAGTTCGAGCTCGACCACAATAAGCGCAAGCCTAGAACAAAGTTGGACAAGAAAACAGATTCGGAAGAATAATTTACTTTTTATTTGGCTCTATTCCTTTATATTTTTTAAATTGAATTATTAATTTGTATAAGTTGAATAATTTGAATTTGAATTGAACGGAGCTTAAATGAAGACGGTTTTATTGGTTTTCTGCTTGTCTTACATATCATTGTATTCACAACCCGGATACGATGTATTTACTTCGATGGATGAGGCCCTTAAAGACCCGGCAAAGGTAGAATACCTCGACCTCTACAACCAGGGATTAAAATCTCTGCCGGCAGGGATTGAAAAGCTTACCAACCTGAAGTCGCTGGTGCTTAGCGCCAATCCCGAAATTGATTTCAACCAGGCAATGAAGAAAATCTCCAAATTGGAGAAACTAGAGATTTTAGATTTATCATATAATGACATTAAAGTGCTTCCTTCGCAGATAACCGACATGGAAAACCTGAAAACACTCTCGCTCGATGATTGCCCCGGCCTCGACCTGCAGGATGCTTTCGAAAAACTTTCGGGCCTGGAAAATTTTTCGGAATTGTGGCTTAGTGGCAACAACCTGAATGACCTCCCCGAAAATATTATTGAATTGAAAAACCTGAAATCGCTGTGGCTGAATAAGAATCCACTTATGAATTGGAGCAGCCTGTTCGAAAAACTCGTTAGACTGGAACACCTGGAAACGCTAATGCTGATTGAAAATGATTTGAATACAATACCCGAAAAAATTACGGAACTGAAAAACCTCAAATCACTTGCATTGGGTGCCAACCCAAAGCTAAATTTCAAAAAAGAATTCGAGAAAATTGTTAAACTCGAAAACCTTAACAAACTATACCTGTTTACAAACCAGATGAAAGAATTGCCTGAATCGATGGCCAAGCTTAAAAACCTAACCGAATTAGATCTTGGGGAGAATCCGGATATCGATTACTCGAAAGCATTCGTTTTGCTGGCAAAATTGCCTAAATTGGAGTCATTGTGGATTCAATTCAACAGCCTGGAGAAAATGCCTGATAGTGTCTCCAGCCTTAAAAATCTTAAGGAATTGGGATTGATGAACAATAATTTTACCAATGAAGAACTGGACAGGATACAAAAAATGCTCCATGCAACCAAGTTGATTTGGTAAAATGGGTTTAGTACTATTATATATTCTTGAACCTCTTGTTTTTACCGTAAAACATCATCAGTGAATTAGCTACTTTAATAATCTCGACAGCTATAATAATGCTGAAAGAAACACCAATAATAATCAGCCAGTCGTTTATGGTCAGATTGACGGTATCCATGACTTTATTCATGAAAGGCAGTTCTACTGCTGCTGCCTGAAGCCCAATCGCTAACAGCATCACAGCCAGAAGAATTGGATTTCTCGAAGGCAAAATTCTGTCTAAATGGCCTTTGACGGGGTGAGATTTGCCCTCTAATCCAGGATGCGGCAGGTTGAAGAACAAAGACCTGTTGACCGATCGGGAATTCTGTACATTCCATATCTGGAAAAAAGCAAGAGTACAGAAAGCCATCGTTTGTGCATAGCTCAATACTTCATCGCTTGGATTGTAGGGATTGTCGCCAAGATAATAGAGAAATACCCCGAGTGTTCCGAACATCATAATGATGCCTGCCAGAAAAATCCTGTAAATCATTTCTTTTTCAATTAAGGGCGCATTTCTTGGTGTTGGCGGGAAATACATTACATCGCCGTGCTCTTTTTCGAATGCCAGCGGAAAAGTCGATGTGCCGTCGGTAACCAGGTTTATCCACAGCAACTGCGCCGGTAGCACAGGCAGCGGGAAGCCAAATACTACAGACATGGTTATTGTTAGAATACCTCCAAAGCTGGTGGCAAGTATATAAAGGATTATATGCTGCAGGTTGTGCAGAACTATCCTGCCGCGCCTAACGGCATTGACAATAGTGGCAAAATTATCGTCCATCAGTACCAGATGCGACGAATCTTTGGCTACATCGGTGCCGCTGCCCATGGCAACCCCAATGTCTGCCTGCTTTAGGGCAGGAGCATCGTTGACGCCGTCGCCGGTCATGGATACGATATTGTTGTTCTTCTGAAGCTGCTGGACAATCCTGAACTTATGCTGCGGGGCAACCCTGGCAAAGACATCGATATCGCTTACGCGTTTGAACAGCTCTTCGTCGGACATCTCGTCGAGTTCCTGGCCAGTAATGGCTACAGGTATTTCCTTGCCTTCGCCGATACCCACAGCGGCAGCTACTGCCTGTGCGGTACGGGCATTGTCGCCTGTTATCATTTTGACAGTAATACCGGCATTTGCACATTCATATACAGCTTTCACTACCTCGGGCCGGATAGAGTCTTCGATGCCGGCAAAACCTACTAAAGAAAGGTTCTGAAGGTTTTCGAGCGTAATTTTGTGTTCTATGTCGCTAATCTCGGCAATAGCCAGCGCCAGCACCCTTAATCCTTTGCGAGAAAACTCAGCATATTTAGATTTCAACAATTCAACATCTACAGGCATTTCATCGCTGCTGCTGTTTACTATGCATTTCGAACGCTGCATGATTTTTTCGGGCGCTCCCTTTGCCAAAATATATGCTTTCCCGTCTTTTACTGCTTTTACAGCCATTAACTGGTATTCGGATTCGAAGGGTATATCGATGCTCACCTGGTAGTCTTTAGGATTGAAACCCATTTTGTTAGCAGCAATCATTAGGGCTGCTTCGGTGGGGTCGCCCGCCATTTCCCATTCTTCTTCGTTTTTTATCAGGTTGGTTTCCGAACACAGGCCGCTAACCATAGCAGCATAATTAAGCACTGGCGATTCGTTAATATAAACAGATTTGCCCGATTTCTTGCTTATCACAGTACCTTCGGCAGCATACCCGCTGCCGCTGACATTATAGTCGTCGTCGCCAATATAAAGATTAGTGACAATCATTTGGTTTTTTGTCAAAGTACCGGTTTTGTCGGTACAAATAACATTTGTGCTGCCAAGAGTTTCTACAGCGGCTAATTTTTTGACGACAGCCCTTTGCTTGGCCATCTGCGAGACGCCGATTGTCAGGGTAATCGTTACTGCAACGGGCAGCCCTTCGGGAATGGCAGAAACAGCCAGGCCTACAGACGTAAGCAGCATTTGTGCCCAGTCGATATTCCTGATAAGGCCTAATATAAATAAAACGACGATAGCAATCATTATGGAGAAACTTAGGCCTTTTGTAAATTTGCCCATCTTGACCTGCAAGGGAGAAACAGCTTCTTCGGCTTCGGATACTTTTTGTGAGATTTTCCCGAATTCCGTCTGGTTGCCGACGGCTGTAACCACGCCCAGGCCCCTGCCCTTTTGAACGATTGTGCCTGAGTAAACCAGGTTCACCCTGTCGCCAAGCGCCGCGTTGCCTTCGAGCAAGACCTTGTGGCGTTTGTTTACCGGGAAAGATTCGCCGGTCAGCATTGCTTCATCGACCATAAGTGTAACAGTTTCTATCAGCCTGGCATCTGCAGGCACCCTCATTCCGCTTTCAAGAACAATCAGGTCTCCGCAAACTACATCTGTCGTTGGTATCTGAATTTGTTCGCCGTCCCGAATTACCCTTGCATTTGGGGCTGCCAGGCTTTTAAGGGATTTCAGCGCATTCGAAGACCTTCTCTCCTGGAAAAAGCCTATCAATGTGTTGAGTATAACGACAACGCCTATAACAAATGAATCCTTGGGTTCTGCAATAAATCCGTTAATAATGCCGGCAACGATAAGAATATAAATCACAGGCTCGTTGAATTGCTCGAAAAGCTGTGCCAGCACTGATTTATCTTTTTTTACCAGTATATCGTTGGAGCCGTATTTATCTCTATACTCCTGTACGCTGGAAGATCCCAAACCGTTCTTTGTGTCGACCTTGAAATGCTCTATTACATCTTCAATCGGCTTTGAATGCCATAACATATTTACTTCCGTTCTTTACTTCAAATCCTATATAATACTAATCAATTAAAACTAAGATTGCAAGATAAATATTTAAAAATTAATGACAAAAAACAAATTTAACATTCTATTAATAATTTTTTTACAAACGCTTTACAAACCGATTTTTGGGGCAATAGTTTTCATTCCTTCGATTGTCTCAAATATTAGTGAGTCGAGTTCCATGCCAAGCATTTCAGCACCTTTTGCAATAACTTCGCGGTTTGCCCCTGCTGCAAAGGCTTTCATTTTCCATTTTTTCTTAACAGATGAAACTGTTAAATCCATAACGCTTTTCGAAGGCCTTACGAGCGCACATGCCGTTATCAGCCCAGTCAGTTCGTCTATGGCAAATAAAGTTTTTTCTAAAGTGCTTTCCGGTATAATATCTGTAACAATGCCCCAGCCGTGAGAAAGAATAGCTTTAATGTAATCGTCGTCCCAGCCTTCTTCTTCCAGAATTTTCTTTGTCATGGCACAGTGCTGCTCGGGGTATTTCTCATAATCGAGGTCGTGGGCCAGGCCAATAGTGCCCCACATTTCTTCATCGCCGCCGCCAAGGCGTGCAAAATGCCTCATAACTGCCTCTACAGACAATGCATGGTTAATTAACGATTCCGTATCGTTATACCTTATCAGCAAATTCCAGGCTTCTTCTCTGGAAGGTTTATGTTTGTCCACTTTTACCTTTTATAGTTTCTAAATGAATTCTTAATTTGTAATTGATAAATGCAAAATAATAAAAAAAAGTTAATATTTTTTTTCTAAGATAAATGAGCGTAGATAAAATTATCAGGTCTGGCCGCAGATCAATTTCAATCGAAGTAACAAAGGAAGGCAGCGTAGTCCTTCGGGCGCCGTTCAACGCTTCGGAACGGCAGATAAAGGAAGTGATAGCAAAATACGCAGGGTGGATTCAAAAAAAGAAGATTCATTTGGAAGAGTGCAGAGGCAATGTCGTACCCAAACAATATATCGACGGTGAAAAATTCCTATTCCTGGGTAAACTTTATGAATTGAAAATCGAAGATGAACCGGGCTTTTCATTCAGGTTCGACGGTTCCTCTTTTATAGTCGATTCCGGCAAGCTTATTTACAGCAGGCAGCTTTTCGAGGCTTTCTACTCAAATTCTGCACGTAATATTATCCCACCGCGAGTCTATGAATTTGCTAAGATTATTGGAGTGGATTTCAACGGTGTCCGCATTACAAGCGCCGATACTCGCTGGGGTTCGTGCAGTGGCCGTCGCAACCTCAATTTTAGCTGGAAGCTTATCATGGCGCCATCCAAGGTTGTCGATTATGTTATTGTACACGAAATAGCCCATTTGTTCGAAATGAACCATTCTAAAAAATTTTGGGATATTGTTGCACGGCTATATCCCAGTTACGAAGAATCGAGAGATTGGCTTAAGACAAACTCCCACACTATGATTTACTAAAATATTAGTATCATTTATTCGACATTACACTCTATATTTTTTTGAAACAAAAGAAGTTACAATAAATGAAGTTTATTAAAAAAAATCTATATCAGCAATTTATCGAAAAGCAGCTTCCGCTCAATGACCAATTGGCAGCTGCACGTTCCATATTATCCAATGAAAGGACATTCCTTTCGTACCAGAGGACTGCACTTACTTTTTCTGTAGCAGGCATTTCTTTTATTAAGTTTTTCCACGAGGACGATATTGTTTTTTACCTTGGCTGGGCATTTATTCCTGTTGCAATAATATCTATCGTATTGGGCACTTACAGGTATATCAGAATGCGCGACCTAATCAGGAGCGTAGAAATCGATTCATGCGAGCAGCTCGAGCAGAAGAAAAAGAATAATCCTTTCAGGAAAAAAGTGTTAGATATAGATTTTTAGCCCCTCAAAGCGGATTCATTCCCCGAAGTTTACCAATATTATACAGTTATTACCCGAAGTACGCTTCTTGGTAGCTCACTTGAAGTACTCCGATTTAATCTTTTGAATATAACCTTCGAGTTCAATTCCGTAGCCTGACAGTTCGGCCTCAGTCCATGAGTAAACGTAAGTCCATTTTTCGTCTTCTGTATCTTCATTTGCCATCCTTGTGAATAACAGCCTTGCCCTGTAAGCAGTCTGCCCTGCAAAAAGTTTGGATAAAAGGAAACAATATGTTTTCATTTGCAGTTCATAGTGGTTCACCAGTTTCAATCTTTCTTCCTGAGTATCTACCCTGTTGGTTTTCCAATCCCATATTTCTGCCTCACCCCCAATAATAGGAGCGGCATCGATGATACATTTCAGGAAATCGTCGCCAATTGGCATGTTAAGTTCCCACTCCCTGCGGGCAATAGACAATTCATTGAAATACTTTTTTATCAGGTGTGTTTTTATTACATTCTGGCATTCTGTGAATGCCCTTGTTCTCAATTTCTTTTTCCCGCTTCCAATTCTTAGTGCAGAAATTGTTTCATCGATAATCCTTCCGAGTATGTCATGGTCTGCAGTACCACTGGCATCGCACCACTCGTTTACTTTTTCCATAACGCTATGGATTACAGTTCCGGCCGCTGGCCCAGCGGATTCTGTTTCATCGTCGCTCAATGAATCGTCGTCTTTAATTACGGCTATGTTTTCCTCGTCCTCGAA
>DAINRZ010000001.1:27170-41272 GCA_036741575.1 Kapaibacterium sp. (SeqCode) | reverse complement strand
CGTATCTGATGAGATTAACGCTTTCGGCAATATTAAAGTAATATATTTAGATAAAACATACAAAGATGTGAGATTTTTCAAGACCAGAAAACAAGCTGAGCAATATGTAAATACACATTAATAATCAATTTTTTAACCACTAATTGAAAGATTAACATGAAAAAGTATCAAATTTTCAAGAAAATAGCAGGACAGAGCTGCGTTCCGTACAAGTATGCCATATTCGATACAATGGCAGAAGCTCAAGATGCATTAAGGCGAATGCTAAAAGAAACACACCAAATTGGCACTTATACAAGTATTTTAAATTACGGGCATTACAATCTCGATATTATCGAGAGAGACCGAAAAGAAGGTATTGAATATGTAGGTTATACCGAGCCCGGCATTTACGAGGGTCAGGGATTAAACATCAATGAACATTGCATTATCGAACTTGTTTACTCCGACCGTGAAATAAATTCTGATGACTTCTGGCGTTACAGCTACGATAATTGGGAAGAGTATATTGAAGAGATTGAGGTGCAAGATGAAAACCAAGATTGAAAACCTTATCAAATCTTATGAAGCGGAGATAAACTATTGCAGAGGGTATATTAACAAATCTGAAGTGAATAAAGATGTTTATGGAGAGCGAATTTGTACTCTAAAAATGGTTATTGCCGACCTTAAAAAACTTATTGAAAGCGAGGAATTATGAAAAGATACATGACAATTGCCGAGATACTGGGAGAGATACAAGCCGCCGGCGTTGAAATTAACAGGGAAACATTAAGAGTACATATTACAAAGAATGTTTTCGACGATGACAAAATGTTACATGCGAAGCTGACACTTATTGCCGCGCCGGCAGCCCGGGACGTAATAAAATTTTACGTCGATAAATATAAAAATAAGGCCTTGTAAAAGGCCTTGTTTATTACCAGCCCGGGAACCTGGCATTTACTTTAATAGTAATATCCTTGCCCGCGCTAATAGATTATTTTTTAAAGTTCCCGAATATTGCTATCAGTACTGAAATCGCACCCAATATAGGCAGCAAATAAGTTAAATTCTTGAACAATAATGCTGATTGTTGTTTAGTTTTAACAACATCATTTTTATCTTTTGTCGAAATGATAAATAAATCAGTTTCTTTAGAAGGTTTACAAATTGTCAATTCGTTATTTTCTACTTTTAATTCTCCGGCTATGTAAACTTGTGTATTTGTCAGTAGTGCTTTTTCCTCTTTTGTATGTCCTAAAATTTTATAATCTCTTCCTGAAGATTGATTGAAAGGTTTGTATAAATTATGTGTAATTACTAAATCTAATTTTTTTATTCCTTCAGGATTAACAAAAACATAATTGCCCTCTTTGTCAATAACTTTGAAATTAACCCATTCTGTTTTATTATTAATTATTTTTGTACCGCGTCTGCTCTTTCTTACGTTTTTTTTATTGACTGTTGTATAATATGATTCCTCATAATGCTCAATTTCCACAGTCTTACAATAAACCGATTCTAAACCTGAATATTCATTTTTTAAAGTTATCTCGTCAGATATTATACCTGAAATTTCCGACGCTTGCTTAAAACTATCTTTGTCGGCATTGTCAGTAAACAATTCTCTTAATTCTTTGATTGGGGTTGATCCTAATGTTTTTAAAGTTTCAACTTGTGAATATAAAGTTTTTGAATGGAAATGACTAAATAAACCTGAAATAACTAACCCTATACCTATTATAATAAATAATTCCATATTTATCCCTTTCATTTATTAATCATGTTGCCAGCAAAGGCAATCTTTATTTGTTGTCATTCTCTTACAACGATCCCCGTCTTGTGTTGTTGCTATACATTGCACTGATTCCCCTGAAGGATTGCATAAAGTTGAATTGTCCGGCTCTGTAGTGGTTTGTTTTTCACAACCGGCAAATGAAATAATCAAGATGAAAATAACAAAAAGTAATTTCATTGAACCTCCTAAATAAATATATTTAATATGCCTGGGGAACTGCCATTATCGGGAATAGTCGGCCCCTGGCATAGTGGATTACAATTCCTTGATAATCTTTACAACCCTCCCCAGCGGATTAAAATTGTCATTGTCGGTTATTTTCCTGTTCTCATATTCGCTGTTGTCTGATTTTAAATACCATGAAAAATTATTATTGATTAATCTTTTCACTATAAATTCACCGTTCAGTACAAAAGCGCCGGCTTCTCCATGCCTTGGTTTAATTGCCGTATCGATTATTAAAACGTCACCGTCGCATATTGTCGGCTTCATTGAGTCCCCGGACGCCACAATGATATAAGGCTCGACAATATTTTTAAGCAGAAAGTTGGGGACAAGTGTGTAATCCATATCTCCATCATAAAAAGTTTGATCGAAACCACACCGGAACGCGGATAATAAACCAAATACCGGAGTGTACCCAATAATTTTTTCAAAACCGTATGCGTTACTCACCATCGGCAGCTCTTAATATTTTATCTATTTCGTTAATTTTTTCCTGCATTGCCTGGCGAAGTTTTCTCTGCTCTGCCATGGTTATATGTTCCAAATCTATTTGATTTATGATTTCGTCGAGTGTGCCACGATAAGGAATAAATACTTCCCTGACGTTCGTTTTCATATAACCTTCAGGGATTGTCGTGTAGCCGTTATCTTTAGCGCCAAGAAACATTTCGCCAGTGCCTGTACGAATATATTCCGGATTAATCCCTATAGCTTTTAATCTTTCCAGCTTTTTCCGCGAAAGCGGTTTGTCTTTCCAGTCATAAATAGCTTGTGAACTAATACCTAAAAGTTCGGCGAGTTTATTTATGCTACCGTATTTTTCTATCGCTAATCTATCTAACCTATCGTAATCTTGCATAACTTGCAATTAATTTTAAAATATTTTCAAAATAATTTTTTTTTACTTGCATTTTTTGTAAAAAAGTTGTAAATTGCTTGTAAATGTTTTTAACAATATAAATAAATATGATAATATGAATAACGGAAACAATAAAACAGTAGAGCCGAACACATACGGGATAACATCGGTAAGTATAAGAGGCGATTTGCACAAAGATTTCAAGGAAATACAAGAAACAACTGAATACGGGATATTCAGGTCGTTTTCAGATGTTGTAATCCCTTGCGCACAAGTTGGCCTTGAGATGTTAAAAACTGACCGTACTCGATTCAATGAAATACTCCAAAAACAAAATACAAACAAATCAAAACTTAATTAAAACAAACTTATAAAACATTTTGTAAAAATACAAATAAAAATACAAAGAAAATTTATGGAAAGTATAGCAGCATACAAAGTAAGGCCACAGCAGCAGAAAACAAAGGGCGGACGTTATTTACAAGTCTGGTTAAATGCAGACTACGAAAAAAAATACGATGTTGTAAAAGAATACAACGGATACCAGCCCGGGAAAGAAACCGACACCATATTTCAAAAAGACTGGATAGACACATATTTTCAACAAATAAAACAAACAGAAAGGCAACAATCATGAGAATCAAACCAACACCCCAGGGACGGGGCACGCCGCCCATCCCGCCCGAAGTCCTGGCAGCCTGTCGTGCTAATGTCGAAGCCTTGAAAGGAATACCTAACGAGCTAATAGACGATGTCATTGCAGACGAGCTGCTAATCCCGATAAGGGATATAATCAGAGACCCTTTTAGATACCAAAAATTTTTGAAGGATACTACTGATAAAATTACAGGTATCAAAAACCAAAGCCCTTATCTTGTTATCGACAATCCAAATTACACGCCGAGGTATTCATGAACGAAGTGGTTTTAACAACAAAAGAAGAGCTGACACACCTTATCAAACAGGCCGTTCGGGAAGTGGTGAAAGCAGAGACAAAAAACGTTACTATCCGTAATTATATGACTGAGGAACAGACGGCCGAATTATTGGGCGTCCATGTCTCCACTATCTCCAGGGCAGCAAAGGCCGGTGAACTTAAATATTACAATATCGGCAGAATGAAATTTTTTGACAAGGAAAATCTTTTCACTGAGTCCGGCCAGAATACCAAACTATTCAAGAAAAGAGGGATTCATGACTATTAATGAAATTTTTGCAACACTGGAATTGACAGCAGAGCAAGCGGTGAAAAGCAATAAAACAAAACAAATGCAAATAGCTGCTATTCTTTATGCTGTCAATAATGCTATTTTAAGTAACCAACTTGACGAATTAAGCGAACTTACTTACAAGTTCACCAAAGAAACTATTCAACAACAAAAAGAAAAAATCGAAAGGTTAAATTTAACATGCCAGAACTAAAACCAAAACCAGAACCAAAAGAATTAAAATTTGCACCGCCGAAACCTGACCCGGCAGCAGATGAAAGCAAACAATGCTATGTCAAAGCAGCAACCGGCCGCTTGTGGTTAGAAGGTTCACCAGGCGAACTACGGGCAATGTTTGAAGAAGATTATTTCGAAGAGCGTTACCACAGATAAAAAAGCCCTGATTTCGAAAGGCGAAAAACCAGGGCAAAAGACAAACCAACTAATTCAAATATAACTAATTAATTAATCAAAACAAAATGGACATGAGAGCGCAAAAAACAGAGCAGGAATACGACAGGTTTTTAAGCCGTGCAATCGATGTATCAATAGTCGTAATATTCCTGATACTGCTGTTTTTCTCTGTCTATTATATTAGATAAGAGGTATTTATGAGCGGATTTAATATTGTTGACGGCGGTGAAGTGACTGTAAAAGGCCTTTTTATTGTCGTTTATGGTGATATTAACGTAGGCAAGACTACTACAGCATTAACAGCTGACAAACCTATCCTTTTTGACTTCGATTCAGGCATACAGAGATGTGATATCCGATCCGGTAAAAAAGTAATCCGGATAAACGACTGGAAAACAGATATTGAACCAAAATTGTCAAATATGGCAGAATATTTAAAAGATTACAACACTTTGATAATTGATACTGCCGATGCATGTTTGAGGAAACTAAAATCTTATGTTATCGACATTGACCCGAAGGGGACCAGGGACAAAAGAAATATGTATGGCATGATGAAGGATCGTTTCGACGATTTTTCAAACCGTGTAAATGCTTTAGGTAAGCATGTGATCGTAGCTGGCCACAAGGACACCGAAGAAGAGAACGGCGTGACACGTACAGTAATGCAAGTCACCGGCGGTTCAAAGAATATCATTTATCAGAGAGCGGATTTCATGGGTTATATCCGGATGGTAAACAACAAAAGAGTTATCAGTTTCAAACCAAATGATTATTGGGACGGCAAGACGGTTTCTAATTATGTTTCTGAATATGAATTGCCGGACTGCTTCGAAAATCCTAATTTCTTTGCTCTGGAAATCGAAAAGATGGTAAACGCTATCAATTCCAGGGCCACAACACAAATGGAAAAAGCTAAAGTCATTACCGACTTTTCCGTAAAAATTGCTGCCGCTGCCAATGCTTACGATATGAACAAACTTATCTATGAATTGCAGCAATTGCAGGATACCAATTTGATAAAAAATCAGATTTGGAAGTTAATGCAAAACAGAGCCGCCAAACTGCCGGATGTTCAATATGACAAAGAGAAAAAAACTTATATCGATCTAACACCGCCGGCACCTGAGCCAAAGAAAAACGGCACTCCCACGCCGCCGGCGCCAGAACCACAACCAGAACCTGAACCTCAAGGCATTGCAGCAGATGAGGAACTTGACATGGGATGGCCGGAGTAAATATGTTAAGGATTGCAGCAACGATGGTAGAGGCTTTTAATTTATTCCACACCCAGAATTGGATGACTGAGGATAAATTATTAGGCCAGATAAAACGGACAGAGCCGTTAAGCCCGAAAGCCGCAAAAGGTATTGCTTTTCATGAGATTGTAGAAAAACCGCAGGTTTGTTTTAATCGTTATGTTGAGAAGTCCAAAGGGGAACTTGGATTTTTAGCAAAAAACGGGATAGCATTTCCTTATGAACCGACAAAAAAAGCCCTGAAATATATCAATTATGATTATCCTTTCGAGTTGGAATTCCCAAAAATTTATAATGTCAAAGGGCAGGATGTTCTTGTGGTTATGAGAGCCGACCAGCCACAGGGCGTATGTATTCATGATTTTAAAGCAATATTTTCAGCATTTGACTATGAAAAATATTCAAATTCATACCAGTGGCGTATCTATTTGGATATTACAGGCGCGGAATCATTTCAATATGACATATTCAAATTTACAGAAACAAAACTGGAATTCCAGGATAAAATCGACATTAAACCTTTTCATGACTATCCTGGCATGGATAGGGATATTCAGGATTTGTTAACTGAATTTGTCGATTACATTGAATTCCGTGGATTACAACAATATTTTATTGGCAGGTGTTAACATGGAATTAATTTACAACAGCCAACATTTACCTACGATAAAAGCCAAAGTTGACGGCATAGAATTAAACTATTGTTTGCCTCACATATTCGCTGCCGGCGTAACTTTAGAAGCCGCAGAAAAGATAATCAAAAAATTAATCAAAGCAAGAGAAATTACAAACCAATTATATAAGGATTCTTTCAATGCCAAACGAAAATCTTACAATTAAACAAATCAAATTGGCAAATATTATGGGTATTGCCGACCTTGATATTAGCCCAGGCAGGATAACAGAAATAACAGGCCGCAACGGATCAGGTAAAACATCTATTATCGAAGCTATAAAAAGCATATTCAAAGGCGGCACGGACGCCACGTTGTTACGCAACGGCGAAAAAACAGGCGAAACAGTTATCGTTCTGGATAACGAATTAATAATAAGCAAAACGATTAAACCTTCCGGCGCCAAACTTGACATATTTAAAGGGCGCGAGAAATTCGCAAAGCCTCAAACAGTTCTGGACGCCATGGCTGACATATTGTCAATTAATCCTGTTGCGTTTTTTACAGCCTCGAAAAAAGAACGGGCAAAAATACTATTAGAAATTTTGCCTCTGGAATTTCCAATTGAGAAAATCAATACCTTGCTAAGCAAATATGAACGTGAAAAAGCACCCGAACCGCCTGAGGATAGGCACGCCATTGAAGCAATACAGGCTATTATCAGTAATGAATTCGACGAACGTACAGGCATAAACAGAGCTTTAAAAGAAAAAGAATCGTCGATAAATCAGCTGAGAGAAACATTAGTAGAAGTTGACTTTGACGCTGACAATTTGGCCGCTTCATTAACGCAAAGAGAAGCTCGCAAGCAGGCTATGATTGAAAAAAGAAAAGAGCGAGTTGACAATTACACCAAAGAACGAAATGACAAACTGGACAACGCCCGGCAGGAATACGAAAAGGCAATTGCCGAGATTGAGAACAAATACACGGCAGCAAAAGAATCTGTTAAGCAGGAATATGACGACAATATTTCCAAGATGGACAAATCATTTGACAGTGTATATCAGCCGTTGATCGAAGAAATCTCTACCTTGCAGGCCCAAATCAAAGCAGCCGGCGGAATTATTAAAACCAAAGAGCTGATTAAACAATACACTGATGAAACGGCTAACCTTGCCAAACAATCTGAAATTTGCACAGAAATTATTCAGGCCCTCGAGCAAATCAAAATGGAGATGGTTCAAAATCTGCCAATCCCAGGACTTGAAATAAAAGAAGGCGAAATTTACCGGGACGGCGTACCGTTCGACAGGCTTAACACAGCTCAGAAGGTACAGATTTCATTTGATATAAGCAAGTACAAAGCAAAGGATTTGAAAGTCGTTTGTGTTGACGGCCTCGAATGTTTGGACAGCGAGACTTACGAAGCCTTCAAAGCTAACGCCGCGACCTCTGGATTGCAGTTAATTGTTACCAGGGTAACAGATACCGATTTAAAAATTGAAACAAGTAAATAGAAGGTGAGATATGACACGAGAAGAATTGAAAGCCTTATCCGATGAAATAGATGAATGTTTAGATAACATTCAACATCTTATATACGGGGCTGAAACTGCTATTGACAAAATAATTACAAGACTTTCTAAATTAGAAAAAATGAGCGAATACTTACAATTAGCAGCAGAAAACAAAAGTTCTATTATTATTCGTACTTACACGACCGAAGACCAAAATATTATCGTAAGTATGCCTAAAGAATTTAATGATTTGGTTAAGCCATTTGTTAATGCTTATATCCATGAGTTTGTTAACAAAGAGCAGGCGTTAATCGACGCTATGACCGCAGAATCATTTATTCCGAAGTTAGAAATGTTAAAGTCATTAGCTGAGAAAAATAGCTAATGAGTAACCCACGGGAAATAGCGAAAAAATTAATACCTGTTAAGGTTGGGGTTTATTCAATTTTTGGATATACATTCGAAATGCATACTGAAATAAGCAGGCCTGAGCATTTCGATTATGTGCCTGCGACATTCGAGCCTTTGCTAACGCGACAATTAATTCACTCCAAAAGGCTCAACCCTAACGCCCGCTCCAGGGACAGGCCTAAGCGCCGGGGCTGTATCGTCCATGGTTCAGTCAAAAAGCTATAATACCGCTTGATACAGCCCCTACACCCCTGGATATATGATATAATATAGATGTTCTTTTAATTAAAAACACAATACAAATTATGAGCCGGGGCGATGTAAAAGTTTAATATTCGCCCCGGAAAATTTAAAAGGAATAATATGAAAAATAAACCAAATTCACAGTACATAGAATTGAAAAGGCTGTACAAAAACCTTATTACAGCCGACAAAGCGGCATTCAAAAAGAAATTCGGGGATGAACCACACGAAAGCATGGGGCATTCAGCAATTATGTTCTGCCACAACAAAATAAATAATTACGGCAAATGATCCGGCAAAATTATAACATAGAAAAATTAGAATTAGATGCGATTACTCATTCTATCGATAAGGAATATAATATCGGCTACGATACTTTATCCGGGACATCCAGAAATTGGGAAGTAGCAAGGATAAGATGTTATTTCATCTTGTATGCTTACAACCGTGGCATTCAACAACAAATCATAGCCAGATATTTAAAACGAGCCAAAAGCTCGATGACAAACCTTATCGCTTCTTTGCACTTGTCATTTATGAGATACAAGTGGGTACGTAAAGACTACGACCATTTCAAATCGGCAATGGATAAATCATTAACCAACAAAGGAATTCAAAATGCAAATTACTCACATTAAAATCACCAAAGGTGTATCAATAAATTACACCGAGCCGGCCAAAGATGAAAACGGCACAAATCATTACAAACTGGAGAGCCAGGAAGAGCCTGTGCCGGAATTCAAAAAGTCATTACAGGCCTTAGATACTTATGTGCCGCAAATAATGGATATCCCTGCCTCATCAATGAAAGATTTGAGAGTAACCGGGATTACGTTTGTCGATAAAAAGGATATCCTGGGATTTACCATAACATCAAACAAACCGGTAAGCAGTTCAAACAGCCCGGCAGTATTTAACACGCCAATCGTTTATGAGTCAAAAGACGGCGGACATCCGACACTGCCAAAGTCTTTGTTTGAACATATCGAAGTATTAAAAGCCCATGCTGCAGACTATGTCAAAGGCTTAAGGGCAGAGCCTGACCAACGTTCAATGTTCGAGTAAAATATTTATGAGAACGAAATATAAGCAAATAACACCGATCGTGAGCCGCCGGAAAGCTCGTAAGACTGAATTATGTGGCAATTGCATTTACGGCAATCCTAAAAGCAGTGTTTTGTCGAATGCGAGAACGAAAAGCGGCTGACACAGTTTCATGTCGCTGTTTTAACTGAATTAAAAACAAGCCGCTGCCGGTTATGGCAGGGGAAGGAAGCAGGTTAACATGTCTAATTTATGGATACAAACCTACACCGGCAAAAAATTTGATTTGGACAATCTTAATCCAGACGACATAGACATTATCGACATAGCTCATGCATTATCAAATATCTGCCGTTTCAATGGACATTGCAATACATTCTATTCAGTAGCTCAGCATTGCATAGAAGTTAGTAAAACCGTAATCCCGGAATATAAATTACAAGCCTTGTTACATGACGCAGCTGAGGCTTATATCGGAGACCTTACGTCTCCGTTAAGGCGGATGGATTGTATGACAGGATTTAACCGCTTACATAACAAAATCAGAGATGTAATTTACAGCAAATTTAATATAAATGTCAGTTTCGAAGCAGATGCTATGATAAACGCTGCTGATATTTATATGCTATTATGTGAAAAAGAAGTATTATTCGATAACCAGTTAGATTGGGGATGGAGACTACCTGAATTAATGAGAGTAGTGAACATTAAACCGCTGAACTCTAAAACTGCAAAAGAATCATTTTTATCTTATTATGAGAAATATAAGGTATAGTTATGGAAAAACAACAAATAACAGCAACCAACAAATTAGCAGAGCTGAAACGTTTGCATGAAGCGCAAAAACGTTATTACACAAACCCGGACAGGGACAGACGCTTAGATAATCATTTGTGCAATTATCGGTTATCCTGCCTTGAGGCCGTAATAAAAGATTATGAACTGCTAATTAAAAAAGGACAAACTATTTTATTTAACTGATATGCAATTACGACCGTACCAAATAAAAGTTAAAAATGATGTTTATTCTGCCGTCAAAGCCGGTCACAAGAGAATATTGTTGCAGGTTCCGACAGGCGGCGGTAAGACTATCATATTTACTTCCATCATTCGTGACATTGTAGAAAAGTCCAATAAAAAGGCTCTTGTTTTAGTTCACCGTAAAGAACTTATCGACCAGACTATTAACAAGGCCCTGAAATATGGATTGACATTCTCAGTAATCCAGGCTGACTATTTATACAAGCCATTTGAAAAATATCAAATTGCCTCAGTCCCAACCTTAACAAGGCGTTTGGACAGCATTAATTTTAAACCGGATGTTATAATAACAGATGAATGCTTCCCAAAAGGTACGATTGTTGATGGTAAACCAATTGAAAATTTTAAAATTGGCGATTCAATCCATGCTTATGATGAAATATCTGGCAATATTGTGCTATCTAAAGTTACTAAAACATTTAAAAATGTTTGCCCAGATAAATTATATCAAATTACATCTGAAAATAACATAATCGTTTGTACCGGGAATCATCCGATTTTTACAAATCATGGTTGGGTTAAAGCGCAGAATTTAACAAATAAACATTATATAGGAATTTTAAAAAATGAATACAATTCAATTAATATGCAAAATTTGCAAATCCCCTATACCGAAACCAACAAAGAATCAAAAAGATTTATACCGACGCACAGGGAACGTATATTGTTCGAGAGAATGTTCAATGCAATATGCCAGAACAATAAGCTCTCAAACTATGGCAAAAACAAACAAAATATATGCTTCGCAAAGGATGTTGCAGAACAATCCTATGAAAAATCCTCTTATCAGAAAAAAAATGTCAGATACTTTAAAAAAAATCGGGCATATGCCAAAAATACAGGGTGGGAACGGGAAACCAATCTCAATACCGCAGAAACGATTGGCCGAAGCATTGGGTTGGGAAACGGAATATGTGGTAAAAACAGGCTATTCAGGGAGAGAAGGGACCGGATTTCCAAGTCATTACAAAATAGATATAGCAAATCCATCCCAAAAAATAGCAATAGAAGTAGATGGCAATTCTCATTATACACTAATGCGTCAAAACCAAGACAAGAAAAAAGAGAATTATTTAGTTTCGTTAGGTTGGAAAATATTGAGATTTTGGAACAAAGAAGTTATGAACGATTTAGACAAATGTGTCCAGACGGTTATGTCTATAACTTAGAAGTTGAAAAATATCATACCTATATAGCTAACGGGATTATAGTTCACAACTGTCACCACGCCACAGCTAACTCGTATCGGAAAATATACGAAGCCTATCCTAATGCACATCATATAGGAGTATCAGCGACGCCGACACGAACAAACGGTGAAGGTTTCAAAGACATATTCGATACTTTAGTTCAGGGGCCGTCAGTTCGTCAATTAATCCAGAATGGATATTTAGTGCAGCCGAAGTTATTTGCAAGGCCCTTAAATTTCGATTTATCCAAAGTCAAAGTTACCGCAGGCGATTACAACGAAAAAGCACTAATGGAAGCTATGGAGCAATCTTTCACTTACGGCGACCTGGTGAAAACCTGGCACGAGAAAGCTGAAGGCAAGAAAACAGTTGTATTTGCCATCAATATAAATCATAGCAAACATATTGTTGATATTTACAGACAGGCAGGAATAAAAGCAGAGCATCTCGACGCGGAGACAGACTCCAGGGACAGAAAAACTATAATTGACAAATTCCGTGCCGGTGAAATTACTGTTTTATCGAATGTGAATATTGTTACTGAAGGGTTTGATTTACCAGATATCGAATGCATACAGCTTGTAAGGCCAACGAAAAGCCTTACATTATATCTCCAGATGGTTGGCCGTGGATTAAGGCCGGCAGACGGCAAAGAACAGGCTATCGTTCTGGATCATAGCAATTCTGTTTTTACGTTTGGATTTCCTGAGCAGGATAGATTGTGGACATTGGACGGGATAAAAAAACGGGACGTCAAAGTCGTTTTTTACGATAAAAATACTGATGACTACATAGAACACCAGGAACATGAACATATTGAAGGCATGGAATTAGTAGAATTGGACTTTGACGAAGTTCGGTGGGAATTCCTGAAAAAACAAATTGACTTTTCAAAAAAACGAGGTTTTAAAATCGGCTTCGCCTGGCATAGATTCATTGACAAATTCAAAGTGCCAACAAAATATGAGTTGATAAAGTTTGGCAAATTGGCAGGATACAAACCAGGCTGGGCTACATACAAATTTAAGGAGTTTAATCTTGGATAACATTCAAATCGAAGGCACCTATACTGAATTTTTAAAATCAAAACTATCGATAATAGAAGACAATGGAATTAAGGAAATTTCTATTAATGATAAATTATTTGACTTTCAGAAATATGTTGTAGAAATGGCTCTTAAAAAAGGCAGATTCAGCATATTTGCAGGAACAGGTACAGGTAAAACATTTATGCAGTTAGAATATGCAAAAAATGTGTTGCAAAATACAAATAAACCCGTATTGATACTCGCCCCGCTTGCTGTATCGATGCAAACAATAAACGAAGCGGCGAAGTTAGATTTGGAAGTATCTAAATTCAAAAATAACTACAATCCGGGAATATATATATCAAATTACGAACAATTAGATAATATTGATTTATCGAAATTTTCAGGAATAGTTCTTGATGAATCGTCAATCTTAAAGTCTATCGATGGCAAAATTAAGAATAAGATTTTACAGGCGACAAAAAACATTCAATACAAATTAGCATGTACTGCCACACCAAGCCCTAACGATATAGCAGAATTAGGCAATCATAGTGAATTTATGAATGTCATGAGCAGAAACGAAATGTTAAGCAAGTATTTTATTCATGATAGTGGCCAAACATCGGTTTGGAGATTAAAGAAATACGGCGAAATGCCATTTTACAGCTTCGTTTCTCAATGGGCTATAATGTTTCAAAAACCTCATGATATAGGTTTTATTCAAGATGGTTATGAGTTGCCGCCATTGAATTATTATGAAATGCCGGTGACTACAACGACTAAGGAAGGATTTTTATTTAATAAGGGGAATATTAATGCTATTGAATTTAACAGGGAACTCCGTAAAACAACCAATGAAAGAATTGATAAAATCGCATCGTTGGTTAACAATAGCAATGAGCCGTTTTTGATTTGGGCAAGATTAAACGACGAGGCAATGGATTTGCATAAAGCAATACCCGGAAGTATTAATGTGCAAGGCAGTGATAGTATAGAATCGAAGGAAGATAAGCTAATCGGCTTTAGTAAAGGTGAATTTAGGGTATTGATTACAAAGCCCAAAATTGCACAGTTTGGGATGAATTTCCAGAATTGCAACAACCAGGTATTTATGAGTTTGGACTTTAGTATGGAATCTTTGTACCAATCAATTAGAAGGTCGTATAGATATGGCCAAACTAAGCCTGTAAATATTTATATCGTAACATTGGATACTATGTCTAATATTAAAAAAATTATCGACAAAAAAGAAAATAACTTTAA
>DAINRZ010000001.1:15658-27070 GCA_036741575.1 Kapaibacterium sp. (SeqCode) | reverse complement strand
TTAAGGGATTTTTCCGGTCATATTATTGAATCATTCTTAAATAATGGATTTATTTACCATAGCAGAATAACAGTCTGGAAAGACCCTGTTGTTGAAATGCAGAGAACTAAAGCACTGGGATTGCTACATAAGCAATTAAAGAAGGATTCTACAATGAGCCGTGTTGGTTTACCTGATTATGTTCTTTTATTTCGCAAAGAAGGTAATAATGAAATACCGGTACAGCAAGATATGAATGTAGATTTATGGCAAAAATTAGCTTCTCCGGTATGGTTTGATATTAACCAAAGTAAAACGTTGAACACTATAAAATATGAAAAAGATGAAAAGCACATTTGCCCGTTACAGCTTGATGTTATTGAAAAAATAATACAATTGTATTCGAATATCGGCGAAACTGTATTTACTCCATTTATGGGTATAGGCTCTGAAATATACCAAGCTATTCTAATGTCTCGCAAGGGGGCGGGGATTGAACTTAAACCGGAATACTACAATCAGGCCGTAAGTAATGCAAAGGTAGCATTAAGTCTTATTAACCAAAATAATTTATTCGCAGAGGTATCATGAAAAGCCCATTATCTTTCGATGAATCGGCCAAACTTGAAATGAAATATTTCAGAGATAATATACTTGACCCTTTTATGGGTATAGGTTCGACGGCATGGGTAGCACTTGAGCAGGGGCGCAACGCCGTAGGATTTGAATTAAAGGACAGTTACTATCATATATCGATAAAGAATATCAATAAAATTGCAGCTAACTGCAATACAGAGGTCAATTTATTTTCAGAAATAGAATATTAATTATGCAGGCAATACAACCAAAGCTCGTAAAAATTACTGAGGATATCCAATTGCAATTTGGAATATTATTTGGCCACAGCAGGAAGGCCGACATAGTAAGGTTACGTTATTGCATTTGGTATTACTTGAAAAACATTTTAAACTATTCAGAAAAGGAAATAGCATTTTATTTCCAGAAAGCGAGGAAAACAGTATATTATGGCATAGAGCAAGCCGGCCTCAGGAAAACAGATAAGCAATTCCAGGATTACAACGACACATATCAATTCATTAAGCGGAGATTTGAATCATTATGAGTAAGAACGGAATAAATTATTTCCCTTTTGAATCCAATACAGTTTTCAATAAAAGAGTAAAATTACTTTTCAATGAATTTGATTCTCATGGCCCTTGGATTTGGTTTTGCTTGTTAAATAAAATTTATAGTGAATGTGGTTATTACTATGACTTAACTGATAAGGAAGAATACGATTTATTCTGCTCGGATGTTTGCAAAAAGCAGGTGTCAGTAGTGGATGAAATTGTTAAAGGGTGTATTAGGCGTGGATTATTTGATGAATCTGTGTTTAATACGTTCGGCATACTTACCTCGGACAGGATACAAAAAAATTACATCGACGCCACAAGAGACCGGAGGAAAAAAGGCAGTATTATTGAATTAGAAAAGTCAATTTGGCTTATTGAAATCCCTGCAAAAGAAATCAATTTCAGGTTAAAAACAGGAAATACAAAAGAATTCCCAGGAAAAAACGAAAATTCCCGGGAAAACTTTGAAGATTCACAGGAAAACATCTCGCAAAAGAGAAGAAAAGAAAAGAGAAGAGAAGAAAAGAAAATAAATAAACCGAAGGCCGGATTTCCTGACGAAAATCCGGGAACACCTAAAATTGATTTTCTTAACACTTTACTCGGAATATTCCAGGAAGAATATAAGATTTCCAGAGGCTTTGATTATACTATCGTTAATCCTGGCAAAGAACACCAGGCAATTGGCAAGTTGTTACAGGCTTACAGGAAAAAGAATCCCGACAAAAATACTGAACATGCAGCAGCTGATATACGCAAATATTTCAAAGATTGTCTTACAATAGAAAATACATTTGACTTTGACAACATGTCACCCTCGTACATTGTAAGCAAGTTCAATGAGATTAGAAGCAAAATAGAAGCTATACGTAAAGGCCGCAAAACGCCGACACCTCAGCCGCAGCAAGGCGCGCGAACTATACCGCAATACGGGACGCCGCCGCCCGGACTTGTTAAGTTTCGGCAGGAATGCCCGACGGGCAGCCGGTGGGAGTATGACGGACATATATTCACCGCCAAAGATGACGGTTTGTATAACGACACAGTTGTAATACACTGGGACGACGTGGTATATCTTAACTTAAAGGCTTATCATGGCTAAAAAGCAGAATATTACAGATTTAACCACTTCGCCGCCGCCGCACTCTGCCGAAGCAGAAACGGCAGTCTTGGGCGCCATGATGATTGACAAAATGGCAATTATCCGATGTGTCGAATTCTTAGAGCCGGACACTTTTTATAATCATTCTCACAAGGTTATTTACGAACACATTATAAAGCTGTTCGACAATAACATAAACGTGGATTTGATTACATTAGGAGAATCATTAAACAAAGCCGGGAAACTGGATCAAATCGGCGGCGTTGTTTATCTGGCCGACATAATGACCAAAACGCCTACATCTGCCAATGCTGAAAACTATGCCAAAATCATATTTGAAAAATATCTTAAAAGGTTATTGATTAGAGTATCCGGTGAAATATTGGCCGGCAGTTATGATGAAAGTACCGATCCGCTCGAAGCAATAGACATTGCCGGGAATGCCATTTTTGCCATAGCAGAAAAAAGATACCATAGAAGTTATATTTCTTTAAAAGTATTAGCAGAAAAGGCCAAAGAGTTAATTCATAAGATAGCCAGAAACAGCAGCGAGATTAACGGGGTACCGTCAGGATTTTACGACCTGGACAAACTGACAGGCGGATTTCAAAAAACGGATTTGATAATATTGGCAGGCCGCCCGTCCATGGGTAAGACTGCCCTTGCTTTAAATATCGCCCGTAACGTCGCATTTGGAAACCGGCCGGTAGCATTTTTCTCAATAGAAATGAGCTCAAGCCAGTTACTTTTCAGATTAATAAGCACGGAAACAAAAATTGATAACTTTTTAATCCGTACAGGTAAATTAACTGAAATAAACTTAGCATCTATTGACGCTGAGACTGAGGCAATGAAAGAATATCCGTTGTTTATTGACGACTCCCCGAACCTGACATTACTTGAACTACGTACAAAGTGCCGCCGGCTAAAAATGGAAAATAAAATAGAGATTATTTTTATTGACTATTTGCAATTGTTGACGGCGCCAAAGGCAGAGAGCCGGGAAAGGGAAATTGGCATAGTCTCCAGGACATTAAAGCAGATAGCCAAAGAGTTGGATATTCCTGTTGTGGCATTAGCTCAGCTAAACAGGGCAGTAGAAGCCAGGGGAGATAAACGCCCGATGTTATCTGATTTACGGGAGTCAGGAAGTATTGAACAAGACGCCGACGTTATTATATTTATCAACAGGCCGGAAGTGTACGGGCAGAAATTATATCTGGACAAAACGCCCACAGAGAATACTGCCGAGTTGATAGTGGCGAAACAGCGTAACGGCGGGATCGGGATTTTGCGTTTACTTTATTTGAAAGACAGGACAATGTTTGCCAATTTAGATAACAGGTACAGGCAGGCACCGGTTACATCATATTACGAAAGGCATGACGATGACGAACCTCCGTTTTGATTTCGACATTACTTTGGATATCGTTCAGGCATTTCAACTTAAAACTGCTAATGTGTGCCACAATGTATGTTTGTACAATACTGAGGAAAATAATTATTTCGGGTTACTTATTGCCGACGGTAAGGTTTTGCATATATCGAACAACTATGCAGAGCCGCAATTTGCGATTAACAATTTAATTAATACCGTAACAGGGTTACGGTTTTTAGCAAAAATAAAAATGAACTGAGGTGAATTATGCCAGATGAAAAGAAATATAAAATTATCAATGATTTTAGAACGTTATTTTTAGTGGATAAAACTTATACTACTGATGAAATCATTAATTTATTGGTAAATGAAAAATTTATCCAGGAAATCCGTACAGAAAAACAATATTTTTTAGGCAGTGTAAGGCTGTATCAAGCAATACTTAGTCAACATTGGTATGATAATAATACCAGGTATGATGAATCTAAAATTCGAATTTATAATGACATTTTTCAACAACTTCTCTCAGAAGGCATAATTCAAGAAATTGAGGTTGAGTTTATCGTTACAAATCCAAAGGATACCAAATGCCAAATAGCAGGATGACGATATCTGAATTCCGGTCATTAACGAAAGCCCGTCCGGTCAAACATAAAAAGCCCGAAGCACAATTCCAGGCCGCAGCGGAACATTATTTGCAATACCACAAATTCACAGTCATGAGAATCAACAGCAGCGCCCTTGTATCAGAAAAAACCGGTACATATTTAAAATCGTACAAACTTTGTGGCAGGCACGACAAAGAATCCCAGGGTTTCCCGGACTTAATAGCATTTAAAAATAACAAGTTCCTTGTTATAGAAATTAAGGCTCCAAACGGACGTTTAAGTAAATCCCAAAAAGATTTCAAAGTTTGGTGGGAACGCCGGGGCCACAAATACAACGTAGCGAATAATATTGATGAACTTATTGAAATAGTTAAGGAGTTTGAATGTTCGACGGATTGAAGGGTATAATTTGCCCGACATGCCAACTTGACAAATCACATGTTATTACAACGGTGAAAATTGACGGTATGACATACCGGGAAAGGATTTGTATTCAATGCAAGACTGTATTTTACACAGTGGAGATATCCGAAGATATTTGTGAACATGCAACAAAATATATTAAAAGCCGGAAGGTAGCCGGCGGGGTAAAAAGGAAACGTAAATGCAGGCTATGCCATCTCATATACACTACATTTGAGGATATCCAGGGCGTCAGCTCGTACAATCCCCGAACAATGAAAGCTGAGATTAAAACCACTAACAGCGAAATAATAAACATTTTCCAATTTATATAAGGTAAACCATGAACTTTGAACATCTATGGCAGCGAGCCAAAACATTTAACATTTTGCAGAAAAAACAGGAATTTAAAGAGTTAGTAAACTTTTTAGATATCGAATTGTACAAAAAAGACGCATACTTAGAAATAGGTACAAACTGGGGCGGCACATCGTCGATATTCCTCAAGATGTTCAAATCGGGATATTCGATAGACTTGGAATATTTCCCGGAGAACGTCCAGAGGCTAAGGCAGATAAATTCAAACTTTCACCAGATTATTGCCGATTCACACAGCGATGAAGCATTTAATTGGGTAAAGTCATTGGGAATAAAATTCGATATGATAATGATAGACGGTGACCACACCGCCGCCGGTTGCGAATGTGATTATTTGACGTACAAACAATTTCTTCAGCCGTGGGGTAAAATCATATTCCATGATATATGTGAAAATACCGTAATAGCAGGGCAGCCGGTAGAAGTAAAAAAAGTGTGGGAACATTACAGCCGTGGCAAGCACAAAGCCGAGATAATAAATAACTATGACAGAGCAGATTGCGGATTAACAATGTTAAATGAACGTCCGTTATATTCGTGGGGAGGTATCGGATTATTAAGCGAAACACCTTTTTATTATCCTGGTATTGTCATTACAACACATGAAAGCACGAAACAAGCCTTAGCCGAATGTATGTCAGCTTTGCAGGGTTGCAAATTCCCGATAACGATAGTTATGAATAATAACCACGGACAAGGATTTGAAATGTCAGGTTTGTTGACCGGGAGCAAATTATATACAGAATTTTTGTATATGCATGATACAGTAATCATTAAAGATTTGTCGATTCTGGACAAATTATTTTATGAGTACAGGAATAAATCAGTATCGTTTATGCAACGGTATAACAGCTACTTAGGAAAGTACAAAAGTAATCTCATAAAAAGAATTAACGTACCTTATGTGTTTACAAAGCAAATGGCAATACATTATGAGAGAGTATTTAACGAATTGTACATATATCATGATGTAATGGACTACATTGAATTATTCCCAGAACTTGACGGTTGGGAAACCGAACACAATAATTTCCAGGAAAGATACGGGCGTCAGAATGTAGTTTATGAGAACGATTATTTTGCAAAGTACAAAGGCTGTTGGCACCCTTCAATGGCCACTGATTAAAAACAAATTTTTTAATAAAATACAGGTGGGAAATGAAAGCTGAAGAAATAAACAAAATTATAGCAAAATATAGAGTATCTAAAAATCTTAAAATTGCTGATACTCAACCTTTTACTTATTCCACAGATTACACCGAAGATAAATTTGGCGAAAAAACATTGTATCATATTTGGGATGACAGTTTAGAGGAATTAATTCTTGAGATTTATTCTTTGGGCTGTGCTGACGGAATTAAAGAACAAAAAGAAAGGCATTTAATTTCTCAAGAAAATGATATTGAAAGCGGAGCTTCAAATTTTTACCCATTTGCAATAATGGAATAGGAGATACAATGAAAGCCAAAATTAATAAAAACGGCGTTCTCGAAATAGAGAGAGCGGGAAAGTATAAGAAACAAAGTTGTCGTATTGGGGGATTTTATAATATCACAGTAGGTTATGACGAAGAAGCCGCTACAACTGCAAGATGTAATGACACCTGCCCCCTTTTCGGTGAACCGGAAGACAACTATGGAGGTGCACGCCTTACCCTTTGCCATAGGGAGTTATTTTTCGGGGAATTTACCGACGAAAGGGTAAGCCAATGACACAAGAATTTGCCGAAAAGATACATAAGCTATCAGACGATATAAAATGTATTCAACGGAAGATTAGTGGCCAGGAAAAGCATTTAGAAGATATTAAAAATTTAAAAAAGAGTTTAGATAAAGATAATGCTTATCTTTCACCAGAAATAACATCAGTTATGTTTCTTAGTTGTCACGATAGAAATATATATATTCGTCTGTATAATTCCGAAGTTTATGCTTTTATTGAAATTTTACTAACATTGCATACCAACAAACTCGACAGCATAAAACACGAGCTTGAAACAAAAGATATTGAATTAATCGAATTAACCGGAGAATTGAAATGAAAGCACTAACATATTTGCAATATGATTCTTTAGAGCTAAATGAATACGCCAAGTACAGTGAATATGTGTTTGACAACGCAAATCCAACCGACAACAAAAGACGTGCGTTTTATTCTAAACCTTTTAATCCTGAGGATATACCGGAATTGTTTGAGGGGTGGGAATATATTAGAAATGAGAATGTTGGGGATGAAAATATTCAACAATATGGGCAAAATGATGCAACATTCTATTTTGCAGATAAATCAGATTTATTCGGTATACAAATTTTTAAACCTTACTACTTTAGGGAATATGTTAATAAAACACCCCAGACCCTCAACGACTTCATAACCAATTGCCAACAGGCAGGGATTGGATTGGTTTTTAAGAAAGGGGCGGGTAAGGTATGACAATCGAACAACTTTGGAATGAATATTCAGACTTAACCACCGAAACAATGTTATGGTGGCAGTTCGAAAAAGCGGTGGATAAACTACAATCCGAAAACGAAAGAGCCTGGAATGCATTAAAAAGGTATATGACTGAGGTCGCGAAGTGCAATAAAGGATTTCGAAGGCTTAACAGAAAGTCAAGTGACTTAAAAGCCGAAAATGAGGCGTTAAAAAAGCAAATGGAAAGCCAGAAACTTTACGCTGAGTTGGGGCGGTTGGTTTATCAACATAGCTACGATAAGGATAATTCTGAATTTTATTACTTTTCACCTCGATATTTTGAGAATGAAGTAAAAATTAGTGGCTTAATTAACCAAATCCAAGAAAGCGAGAAATAGTATGGTATTAGTTAGTTCTGGTGTACCTAACGCCGCTTACACCGCAGAATTTAAATTTACAGCCTCGTCGGGTAAAGAATATAATTGCATCGCATATTATGGTTATCAGGAAGCTACTTATCAGGAACCCAGCTTTGAAGATTTAGATGTCGAATGTATAAATGATGTTTTTTTTGAATATTATGATTATTTCGACGATTACGAGGAGGCTCTTAATTACGCATCGGACAACTTTACTGAAATTTTCAAATCTGCATTTCAAGAAGAAATGAATTGTTATGAAGAATATTATTCCGATTATTCTTTTGCGGATGAAAGCGAGACAGGAAAACCTATAATCTGCCCTTACTGCGGTAATAACCAGACGCAAAAAGAGCCTTATAAATCTAAAAGTTTAGGCCTGGATTATACCTGTCTTGAGTGTGAGAATGAATTTGATGAAAGCGAGGTAAATGTAAAATGAAAATAGTACAATTTAAAGCTAAAAGCACTGAAAGCGGTGAATGGGTTGAAGGTGGATATTTCCAATTCACACAACAAATTGGATTTATTATAGACATGGATGTAGAATCCGGTATATTTCATGGCGAAATGGTTCACCACAATACAGTACAGCAAACAACAGGGGGAAGAATAAATAATAAATGGGAGTATAAAGATATTGAAGATAACTATTTCCCGGAGGTGAAATGAAAATCAGTAATCCATATCCATCAATCCTAAAAGCCTGTCCCTTTTCTCATTGATGGCAGCGGCGCCCTTCAAATCATTTAGCTTAATGCATTTATTATACAAATCGTCATATCTCCGCAGGCTTTGCTGAAAGAAAAATTTCCTTCTCGGCAAAGCCGCTTCTTTTATATTATTATCAGCTAATTGCATATATCGCCTTAACATCCTGTCATTGACAATAAATTTATTTACAAAGTCAGGACTTTCATTGAGTTTTTCAATCGTCTGTTTTATTTCGGTAAAGCGCATGCCCCTTATTCTAAATCTCTCGATTAATTCTATTCTTTCATTCACTATTTTCTTTTCTGCCCGGTCTGCCATTTTGTTACAAATTAATGCCCTTTAGTAAATAATCCGTCTATCCAGTTTTTATGGAAGTCGAAAACTTCTTTATTGTTTGTCAGCACATATTGCTCGACCCTGGGATTTGACGTCCAGTTACTTGAACCTTCGACAGTGAAATAGTCACCCTGGGAATGATTACACATGAGTAATACTTTGCAATGATTCTTGAAATCTATAAATCTTTGCTTCCGATATTCCATGCCATTTTTCAAAAGCCCATAATCGCCACGGCTATTCATTTTCATATAATCGCCGCCGATTACTGTCATTTCTTTAATTATCTTTTTATCAAAGAATGACATCAGGTCAAGAACATTCTTAGCATTAGACGCCCAGGTTGAGCCATAGAATAAATCAACATGGTTATTCAAATGCTTAATGAATACCGGTACAATCGAAAAGAAATCAAATTTACCGTTCGAAACAATATGATAGTAATATCCTGGGATCGGCTTTTCTTTTATTATTTCCTCGAACACTTCAGATTTCAAAGCGGCTATTAATTTTATCTTTTCTTGCTTACGTTTAAGCAACAAAGAATCTTTTAATATTACACTGTTTGCCATCTCATTAAAATCGTCATTGTAAACACGTTCAATGTCAGGGTCAGGTAGATTGTCAATGTCTATATCTTCTATTGAGTTTTTCATAATTAAAAAAGCTTGTTGGCTAAATTTTCTTTTTTAAGGCATAAATAATCTTTATTTAAATATTTATTGTTTATATCCAGACTATCATTAAAAGCCCATAAGTCTTCTTTTATATAGAATTCTTTATTTAACGATAAACACAGATTAACTGAATTATTTAAAAAAGATTTCCAGTCAACTTCTTTACGAACTTTATAATGATTCAATTTGCCAATTTTAAAATGGTCTACAAAAGGATAAGTCATATTTATAATATTTAATGTCTGCTCTTCACTAAAAACCGGCTCAAGGCTCACAAATGTTTTTATTTTATACTCATGCAATATTTTTAATGTTTCAAATCTTTCATCCGGATTCGCGGCACCTGGTTCATAATACTTAGAATGTTCGTTATTATCAAAAGTCAAGGTCGCCCCTACTTTTATATTATCAAATTGTTTAAACAAATCCAAATCCCTTAAACATCTATTGCCTCCCTTACTTAAAATTGCAACCGGAATTTGATATTTTAATAATATCTCTAATACCTTTCTTGTCAGTCCTATATTAATATCTTCATTACAATATGGGTCACCAGTAAAGCTCAGCAATACCTGTTTTGTAATTTCATTATTTCGGCAATCAGATTCTATTGCCTTTAATAAATCCTTTCTTGGTTTAACACCATTGAATTGGTTCACTCCCATACTTGTTTGAACATAGCAATATTTACAAAGATGGTCACATCCATTATAAATATTCAATGCTAATGGGCTATATTCTCTTGCTTTTCCTTTAGGCTCATAAATGACTTGCATAATATCTCCTGATTGTTGGTTTAACATTATGCAACTTACTGAAATTATGAGAGTTAAGCAAATTAAATATTGAAATATCCATAATATTTTCTTTCATAATTTATATAATAAATATTGGATATTCCTTTTAATGATAAATAACTTTTAAATTTATCAAATCCATTAATATTGAAAAGAGATTTACATTTGTTAATCATCACATTAGTAAATCCTAAATAATTAAGCATAGAAATATTAAGTTGTCCCATACCGGATTGAATAAATGTAAAGTAAATTAAGCCATGCCATCCACTTTTAAAAATTGTTTCTAATTGTTTGAAAGGTACGCCATAAGCATCTAAATCTATAATATCGAATTTATTTAAATCCATGCCAGCTATATATTTTATATTATCTCCTTTTAATTGGACGTGGCTTTTATCTTTTGTATCAATGCAAAGAACATGGATTTTTTTATTTGTCAGTTTTTTTATTTTATTCCAAATTAAATTATCTCCGCCGAAAGCATTCAGCACATGTAATTCATTAATATCAGGCAAAGACTTAAGCCTTAAAAATACCTTGTCATTTAAAAAACTATTGTCAGTTTGCACTTTGTTCATATTCGATACCGGGAATTTCTTTTATTTTTTCTAATAGCTCAGTAATATCATTAAGAATATCTGGAGAAAAAGATAATAAAACATGTGTTTTCTTATATGGTTTAAGTTCTTCTTTTTTTACAGGCGTTTCTTTATCCACAAATTCACTCACATCAATTTCAATCCCCATATTTATAAGATCGTCAATATCGAATTGTTCTTTGAGTTTATCGACATCCCATTCTCCATAATGGATATTATTTTTAAGGCAGGATCTTTTGAACTGCTCATCGTCCAAATCGTCGCAGTAACCGACACACTCATCGGGGATTTCTTTGTAACCTAATTTCAATAATGCTTTATATCGTTGAGAGCCAACTCCGATAGTCAAATCCTTTTTACTTCTCACATATATTTTATCTTTGAAGAGAAAAGTAAAATCCTGTTTTAAAGAATCTAATAATTTTTGGAAACTTGAATCTTTGATAATCCTGGGATTATCTTTGTTCAATTT
>DAINRZ010000001.1:0-15558 GCA_036741575.1 Kapaibacterium sp. (SeqCode) | reverse complement strand
TTCAATTTTATCATTAGCCATTATCCTAACATTAATTAATTTTTGGCAAAATTTTCAAAAAAACATGCTAAATGCCAGATTAATGTGTATTAAACCACATTCTTTAATTTTAAGAATAAATTTTTGCATTGTGTTGTTAGTTGAATTGTAAATTTTAGGAGAAAATATAATGTTCGAAATAACCAACTTTGTAAAAAGAAATGCCACCTGGTTTCTGATTGGCCTGATAGCAATGATGTTTTTTCTTTTCATCCCGGGACTGCCGGAATTCCTGCAGCTGATTATCCTGACGATTGTTTTTAGCTCGGTGGTGATATTCATTGCCAGCTATGCACATTATACTTACACCCCGATTAATCTTACTGATTGGGAATATATAGAAAACAACACGCCAGTAGAAATACAGGCCGCCAGGATATTAGGCAAGGCAGAAATTATAAAAGGCGTTTTTATTGGTATTTGTATATTGGCCGGCTGTTTAGCAATCGGCGTTTATTTCGTAATCTTTGCAAAGTAATTAATATGATAAAGTCTTTCGTTTGGTTTGTTGTTTTCATGATTACCTCGGTCTGCATGGTAGCTCAGAGCCGGTACGAGTTGCCATGCGGATTAATGTTAAACAGGTTATCATTAGAATATGCCAGGTCACAAGTTGGTATTAGCGACGCTAAGAATCCCGGCCAGGTTCGGGAATATCTAAAGACTGCAGGCGTCGGATATTACAATCCGTTTTGTGCTTCAGGTTTATACTGGTGCAAAGTACAGGGTAAAAAGACTTTGGAATTTTACAATAAGATGTTCGGCACTCAGTACGATACTAAGTTACCGTATCCACGCTCTGCCCTTGCTAACTATCCGTTTAACTATGCCAAAAAACACGGGACAAAAACAGCTTACACTCCGCAGGTTACTGATTATCTTGTGTGGTATATTTCAGGGACACCCAACGGACATATTGAAGTAGTTGACAGCTTAGGCTCTGCCGGATGGCTTTCCTGCATAGGATTTAACACCGGCAACAGAGAAGTGAAAAGAACAAAAAGAAATATTTACCATCCTTTAGGGCGCAGGCTTGTAAGGGGATTAGTGGGATTTAAACAATATGACAACTAAGGAAATCATAAAGTTATTCATAAAGCGAGATAACAGCTCGAAAATGATGTTTTGGGTAGCAATAGGAATTATATTCAATACGCCTGTTAGCTATGCCGTAGCAGCATTACTATTATTTTCTGTTTTTGATGTTTACGGTCACAACTATTTAGTTAAGTGTATTGAATACATGTGCGACGGCAAAGACAGCTTGGAATATAAATTGGCAAATCCTGCTTATCGTGTAATACAGGTCATGTTCCAGATTGTATTGTCGGCTCTGCTTTATTTCATGTCAGGATTTGAGGCCCTGGCATTATTCATCTTATCCTGGTGGCTCGGACAATGTGACTGGCTTTATTATTCGATACTTAATATAGATTATAGAGCTTACAATAATATGGCATGGTTATCCTGGACGCCATACGGGATAGTGCTTAAGCTAATGAAGAAACCGATTAAAGGATATTGGCTAACACTCGGATTTGTAACATCGCTTGTTATACTAACACTGGCAGCAATATTATGAACAAGATAAAGTTTTATATCGGCATTTCTATTATATCGGCTGTTATCATATTCGGCTTAGGATGGTGCAGCAAGCCCTGCCCGGAAATAAAGACAACAGAATCGGCAACACAGACAGTAACCAAAGACACAGTAAAAGAATATCTGCCGGTTTATATTGATACCGGTAAAGTAATTGTAAGATATAAAATCATTGATAAAAGCAGGATTGATACTATTGTAAATCCGTTAATCGCCGGAGCTGATACCTTAGATTTTCCGGTCAAAGTCGATTCAACTAATGATTTGTATTTAACGCCCTCTTTTGAAATGGGATATCATAACGTAAGTGAGACTACAAAAGATACTCATGAAGTTACATTCTTTTGGCCTGACAACAAAGTAATATTTAAAGAGTTCCCTGCGCCCAGGGAAAAGATATATGAAAAGGTAAAAGAGACTATCAGAATAGAATTGGAAAAGCCTTTGCCCTGGTACAAAGAAGACTGGGTACAGTGGGGATTTACCGGTTTGGCTTTTATCGGCGGCGTATATACAGGCTCGCAGACAGGGAGTAACAAATGAGCAAATACAAAGAATATGCTAAGTTAATCCAGAATCATATTGATAAAAAAATATACTTTGGAGTTTCTTGTAACTATACTCACTTTGATTTACTTGCAAAACCGTGCAAAGAAACTTATGAAAAACTTACACAGGATATAATCATTCGTCACGTAACAGATGGACAGGGCTACGAAGCTTTTGTAGATAGTATGGGGATACCTTACAATAAACGCTCACTTGAAGTGCTAAGCAAAACAATTGCAAGCCGAATAGAACGAATGAACAGAGAAATAACCCGATTCTTAATGTGGGAAGAAAAAGTCGACCAAATGATAAAGGATTACAAATGAAACTAAGCAAACGAATAAAGAAAAGCCGCATAAACTTTATAGAATGGAAGTGGAAACAAATCCAAATTAATAAAAAAGATAAATCTATAAGAAAGGTACAAAATGAAAATTGATTTGCTCAATATAATGTTTAAACACGAAGAGGCCTTAGCCAAAGAAATTGAAAATTTGCTAATTGGCAAAGAAGTTATTTATTACGAAGGGATAAAACCAAACAATTACCATCCCGGAGATGGAGATATAGTAATATATGAGTTATTCGATACATACGAAGGATATAAATTTGAAAGAAAAACAGCGAAGATAATTGAAGTATCAACGACACAACAAAGAGACGAATTAGGCTATGATATTGTCATTACCATTGACAAAATAGTCAACCCGGATTTACATCCCGGCGATTACGGATTGAACAAAGGCGATAATATAAAAATTGGATTGGATTCTTATAAAATAGTTATTGATAACGACGTGGTAAGATTAGCCACAGATACCGAAATAGAAGGGAATGACTTTGCAGTAATTGAAACAAAACCTAATATAAATCCCGACGACTTTATTTCATCTTACATGGAATATGCAGGCGATTATTTGACCTGGATCAGGGAAAACAGGCCGGATTACTATGAGAAGAATATATGGTTTACCAACAACTTATTATCAGAATCTGAAATGTTCATAAAATTTATTATGGGTAAAAGCAACGGCAATTATGAAGAGCTAACTAAAGACATTGACAAAAAATTAAATCTGATATTTCAACAAAGAAACATGCTCGGAAATGTGTAATCACAATGAAAAGATAGTCAACGAAACAAGGCTTGAGGCTCAGGTACGGGAGTTAGTTCGCAAGGTAGCTATCCTGGAGAATGATTGCCGTACATCTAAGGAAAAAATTGAATCGTTAGAAAAGATTGCAGGCAAACTTATAAACAATAAAAGGACGAACAACTAATGTTACTAATCGACTTGATAGAATTTAGCAAATATGATTTACAGACTCGGGTAAATCAGTTGGCTAACAAGCTAAATGAACTGATAAAAGCTAAGGGCAATGTCTCAATGTCATGGCATCCGTACTACGGTTATGTTCGCACAAACACACACACCGGCGAACAGATGGATATGTCAGATACAAACAAAGGGCAGATATTAGGCCTTGCAAACAATCCTTTGAAACAAACCAACACAAATACCGACAATTCTTCCGGCGTAAAAGATTACATCGCGGGGCTCCGTAAAACAGACTTAGCCGATATAATGATTAATAGCAACAACGGAAATCGTGTTACAGCTAAAAGAATGGGAGAAGCAAAACTTATTGGAAAGAAAATCGAGCTGGCGGAGTTGGCTATTAAAATCAATAAAAAATGGACTTATGATAGTAACTTGAAATTTGTAGAATTAATCAGAGAAATTAAACAACTGGAGAGCAAAGCAATTGTAGTGGAAGGCAAATCTAATGACTAACAACAAGACAAAAGCATGGATTAGAGCCGGGTTACGTTTAACATCTTTATATTTAATTATAATGGGGATAATATATATTATATTAGCCTACATAAGCAACACCTGGGATATATTCGAATTTAGTGTATTTTCCAAAGTAGTTTTTGTTATAATCGCCGTAGCAATTGCTTTAATCTTACTATCTGCAGCTTACTCGATATACAAAAGCAAAGAATATAACGACAAATTCAATAAGGTACAAAACAGTATTAATGGCAACAGATAAACAAATATCGGAATACTTCAAAAAGATGAACGAGCTCATCGACGACATGACGCCCGTTTTCACTATTTCCGATTTATGCTTAAAAGCAATTGGCATATCTGAACATGAATTCGATGAAGATTTCGAACCTTACAAAGAGCAGCCTAAATATAAGAATGAATACACAAGGCTTAGGGAACGAATGATAAACAAAGTCCGTAACTATGCACTCGCACACCCTGCAGCCTCGGCTATGTGCCTGGCAATACTAAAAGACAATTACGGAATTGGTGAAGGTGCAAATACTGGTTTAAATTTTAATGAGGAAATTAATATTACAAGAACAGTAATTCACAAGGGAGCAGATGTCAGTCAACTTTAATAATACAATGTCATGGCTCCAGGATGAAATGTTTTTTCAAAATTTTGATAAACTGATAAAGATATTTCCCAAAGGCCGCCGTGTAGGTGCTACTGAGGGCGGTATCCATTTTCTTACTGAATGGGCACTTACTGACAAGCCAAAGAATATATTATGGGTTGACGTAAATTACAATAATATTGACAGGTACGTCCAGGAGATTTGGCGCCCATTATTGGAACAATACGACATCGGAGCCAAATACCAACAGGGCAAACATATATTAAAGTTTTACAACACGCCAACAACAATTATTTTCCGCTCTGCCGAAAGGCCGCAAGGCATGGAAGGCTTTAAATATGACGGAGTGTTTATCAATGAGGCTGGTATTGTCTTAAAAAATAAATATCTCTATAACAATACCATACTGCCTATGATGATGGATAATAGATTTTCCCGTCTATGGGCACCTGGTACACCTAAAGGAGTTAACACACTTTTCCATAAATTATACCTGAGGGCATTAGAAGGTGGCGACAGATATTATGGCAAGACTTATACATCTTACGACAATCCTTTTCTATCGTCCGAAGCTATAAAAGAACTTGAAAACGACCTGCCATCGTCCGTTATTCGGCAAGAAATATTAGGCGAATTTATTAAACAGGAAGGTGCAATAATTGATCCGTCATGGATTAATTACAAAGAAGCGCCAGCCGATTGTGAATATAAAATGTATGTTGATTTGGCAATTAGCCAAAAAACCACAGCCGACTTTTTCGCTGTAATTGTTATGGCCAAAGATAAGGACAATCATTTGTATGTTGTTGATGCTTATCATAACAGACTGTCATTTAATGAAATGTATAAAACTATTATCAGGATGAACGAAAAATGGTTTAACTGTGAAGTCGGGATAGAATCAATCCAGTTCCAGGCAGCTATGGCAGATGAATTATTCAGGAACACAAACTTGAATATAACTCAGGTTTACCCACAAACAGATAAAGTTACGAGATTCTATCCTTTTGCCGGTAAAATGGAGCGCGGCTACGTTCATTTAAGCAAATATCTACCGCCTTACTACGAGAGAGAATTATTAGACTTTCCTATTGGCAAAGTCCAATCCGGAAAAGAAGCAGACCCTGAAATCGGGCATGACGATTTATGTGATTGTAGCTCCGGCTGTACACACATGTTCTTTGGCAGTGAAACAGAATACCATATTTACGGAGGCATAAATTGAAATTCAGAGATAGATTAAAAGTATTGGTTAAAGGTGAAAAGGCATTTGACAGCGCCGGGCAGTCAATTATTAATGCTTTAATAGATGGCGGTATAACAACTAACGCAAATAACAAATTAGCACTTGCAGAATATTTCACTTCATATTCATTCTTTTGCATGAACACCAGAGCGAGTGCCATTGCAAATATAAACACAATAGCAGGATACCAGGGCGCGACATCATTTGAACCGTTACCTGATAATCATTGGTTTATGTCAATATTAAAACGCCCTAACGCACAAACAAATATAGCATGGTACACAATTAAAGAGCAGATTCAATATTGGCTTGACGCCACGGGCAATGCTTACTTATATACTCCGGTTATTGCAAACAAGCCGTCCCAGGTTTGGTTATTGCAGACTGACAGAGTAGAATTTAACTTCAACAAAGAAACGGGAATATTAGAAGGTTACAAAGTAAAAGGCAACAGCGGACAAAAATATAATATTCCTGTTAATGAGATATGCCATTTCAAGACTATCTACCCGACAAAGTCCGGCACATACCAGACACTTGGCCGGCCAGGTATTCTGGTTAGCATAGTTACAGATATGAACATCGACAAAAACACACTCGAATATATTAATAGAATAATGGAAAGCCAGGGATTGCCGCCCTTAGGAATTACGTTCCCGACGGCAATAAATAAAGATGCATGGCCTATTATTGAAAGCCGCTTAGATGAAAAAATTGGTTATAAGATACCTAAAATAGTTCTGGACAACAACGCAAAAATTGAACCGCTTCAATTAACAGGTGAAATGTTTCGTATGCTGTACAAAGACAGCATGACAGATTCTATCGCCCGTAAAATCTGTATAGCATTCAAAGTACCTTTTGCAATGTTATTGTCTGAATTCCAGAATAAGAGTGTAGCAGTGGCCACACTTCAGAACTTCTATGATAATGTTATTGAGAGTTTGCACCGTTACATTGATGAACAACTAACAAATCATTTCTCAATATTTGATGAAAAGTTAATTATTAAACATGACAAGTATAAATTTATCGATCCTGTTGAGGATATTGCCGAAAAGACTTTTGAACTTAGTTACGGCATAGTCACCAGGAACGAACTCCGGGCGTCAAAAGGACGGGAGCCATTAGACGGCGGCGACGAACCGCTCATTAGCTCAGGATTTACGACATGGCAAAATATGAACATGCTCAGCGAAACCACGCCGGCGGATGAACAGCCTCAGGCAAAAGGATTTGTTAATGAGGAAATCGAAAGAACAAAATATTGGAATAAAAAAGAAAATGAAATATTGCCGTACCGCAGGCAGTTACTTTCAAAAGTAAAAAATACATTTGTGGCCCTGGAGAAAGAAGTAAGGGCAAACCTTAAAAAGCGCAACAAGAATTACAGCAAGGCCGGAATAAATGACGATATAAACATATTCGATGTTGACACCTGGAGAGAAAAAATAGGTGACAATGTAGCACCTGTTATTGACAGATTTGTTACGGAGATGATGGGCAAGGCTGCGGCTGATGTAGATTATGATTTCATTGAGACAGAATGGGACAAAGAAATAAAACAGTTAACTAAATATTCAAGTGACAAAATAAGAGAATCAATAAACACTATCCATACGGATTTAAAACAGACAATAAAGGATATCATAGCTGACAATCCGAACGCCACAAGGGCAGAGTTGTTAGAAAAGATAGTTACCCGGACATCAGATAAATTTAGTCAGGTTTACACAATGAGCCGTGCGCAGAATATTGCAACCACGACAACAACGTATGCCAACGGCGCGGCACAAGATACCGTATGGAAAGAGTTAGGATTTACTAAGCAATGGATCACACAGAGGGACGGCCTTGTAAGACATTCACACCGCCGGGCAGATGGTTCAAAGCCTGACACCAAAGGAAACTTTAAAGTTGGGTACGATACTATGAAACACCCCGGCGCCGGTTTGTTAGCTGAAGAGAATTGTAATTGCAGATGTATATTAAAGGCGGTGAAAAAATAATGGAAGGTAAATTGGGTTATCAGCCAGAAAAGCCAAAGCCTGAAAAGGTTAAAGTTTTTAGCTTTAAAGATATTATGAAATTGGCATTGCTGTTAATTTTAGGACAATGGAAATTTGTCAAATCAGTTTGGCTAAGATACAAAATCATAAAAAAAGCGAACAGCATTATCAACGAACCGGAGAAATTCCAGAACCCGCCCAAAGGCTCAGGTGTACCGAAACTATCAACAGATACAACTATATTCAAAGGCTACGAGCCGCACCCTACGCTAATGTGTGCAGATATAGGCATATTGATTTTTGATAAGGATATCAGAGAAAAAATTAACGCACCCAAATTACACGAGGTAAATGAATGTTAAAAGATTACAGACGGAAAGACAATGTTATTACACAGGCTAACGAGCCTCACAGCATTATTAAAAAGCGTAAGGATATTGTTATAAATACTATTCATTTAAAGGTAAAAGAGCTTAAACCTTCACAGGCTGCCATGTTACTTGACAGGCTTACAGAAGTATTAAACGAATAACTTAAAATAGACACTGCCAGGCTAAAAGCAAAGCAGAGAGCGCAAAGCAATTAGAGATTGCAAGGCATTTCAGGGTAGCACCTGAGATGCCTTTTTTTATTCATAAAAAAGGAAATAAGGACAATGGACATAATAAGAAAATACTATCAAAACGAAGGTATCCCAGAGCCTTACGTTATAAAAGAAGCCGGCAAAGATTACAAGTTATATCCTTTTGTTTTAGCTACGGAAGACCTGGACAGGCAATTTGAAGAGATTAGGCTAAAACCAAAGTCTATCAAAAACTTTGCTAAGAATGCCAAAATGTATTTAAACCACGATTCCAGGGCGTTACCTATCGGCGAATGGAAAGATATCCAAATTGTCGATGGCAAATTGAAAGCCGGCGCATGGTTCCACGGCATAGACGAAGCCTCACAGCTTATCGAAAAATACGTGGCCGCCGGTCAGTTAAAAGCCGCGTCGATAGGTTTTCAATCTTTGAAACGGAGCGAGAAAATACCTGATGACAAATCGCAAGCCGAAGTCGTAGGTTCGAACACATGGAGCGGAAAAGTTATAGTTCATGAGGAAATCGACATCCTCGAAGCATCTATCGTGGGACTGCCGGCCAACCCCGAAGCACTTATGGGTAAAGATTACAAACTGCCGGACGACGTAATAAATTCCCTTAAGTCGCTTGAGCCGGGCAGTCCATACGAACCAAATACAACAAAAGCCGGCGCCGTACTTAGCAAGGCCAACAAATCCAAACTCGAAGAAGCTCTGAATAAGATTCAGTCTGTCCTGGACAGTGCGACAATAGAAGAGCCTGAAAAGGAAATGACGGACGAAATGGAAGAGCTGAAAATCGAAGTCCAGAATCTGAAAGAACTTGTAAGTCAACAGGATGAAATCATTGCAGACCTGCGCCAGGCCGCAGAGCCGAAAGTATTGGACATTGAAGAATATTTAAAATCGAAAATTTAATCACAATTTAAGGAGCATAGACATGCCAGAATCTATTATTCAAATGACGCCGGAGCAGCTTGACAAGGCTCTGGCCGATACCGCCGCAAAAGCCGCCGCACAGGCAGCCGAAACGGCAACAAAAGCCGCTGCTGAAGAGACTGAAAAGCTAAGGCAGGAAATTGCCAAAAAGCATGTGCCGGAAATGTTCAGGCCGCAGGAAAAAACTAACATAAAAATGACTGACGAAAACCCGCACAAATTCGGAACTGTAATTGCAGCAATCGGCAAATCCAATCTCGAGCAAAGAAACATCCTTGATGTTTTCAAAGATTTGGGGAAAGAGCCTTCGATGTATTTCAACCCCGACAAAGTGAAAACTACCGGGCAGAATACCGGGGTATTCGAGGAAGGCGGCGCCCTTGTCGAGGAAATGTACGCAACAGAATTTATTCCGTTGTTTAAGGCAGCTTCGATATTCCGCAAGGCCGGGATTACAATTGTCCCGATGGTAAACGGCAACATGACATACATGAAGGGAACCACAGCGAGTACAGCATATTGGAGAGGTGAAGAGCAGAAAATCACCAAATCGAAAATGCAGTGGAAGCAAGAGCGCCTCAGCTCTAAATTCCTTGACGCAATGGTTGTAGTTTCCGACCAGTTGCTAAGATATGCCAGTGTGGACGTGGCAGCATGGATAGAACAGGATTTGATTGAACAGTTGACGTTAGCTGAGGATTATGCCATACTGTACGGCACAGGGACAGCCTTTACACCGCTCGGACTTTTCAACTACATCGTATCGGCAAACAAAAACGGTTCGACAGGCTCGACAGCCGCTACATACAAAACAGACTTGCATAAATGCAAGAAGTTATTGGCCGCCGCAAATGTCAATCCGTTGAAACCTATCTATGTCATGCACCCGACAAACAAGGCACATTTGGAAGTACAGGTCGATTCAAACAGTAACCCGATGGATTACGCAAAAACATTGACGGAAAACGGTAAACTATTTGGCGCGCCTGTTTATGAGACTACCCAGGCATACGACACAGCATACAACACAGCATACAACATATTCTATATTGACTTGAGCAAGATATTCATTGCTCAGGCCATGAATATGAACGTAGAATTCACAAAGGGCGGCGCATATTACGATTCAACATCGGCAACATACATCCCAGGACAGGTCACAGGACAGTCAACATTCAAATGTTCTATTGAAGAAGATATCGGGATTAAATACAACAACGCCCACGCCATTATTACCGGGACAACCTGGGGGACTTAACAGCAAATAACAATTTAAAAATTAATTAAAGGAAAATATAATGAGCTCGATTTTGCAAGACGGGGGCAAGACGTTCAAACCCGCATACGGCGCTCAGGTCGCAGGTTACACAGCCGGCACTACGTATGACAACATAGAACATACCTGCTTAACATTGGACAGGCTCGGTTATGATTCTTTGCAAATAAACATTCATCATTTGCTAAGTTTAACAGCCGACAAGACTTTGAAAGCCACAGTAACACTCCAGGATTGTACCACTGCCCAGGGGACTTACGCCGACTATTCAACGGTAGCAACGGATTACACATGCGCAACAGGTGCCTTGACAGCAAGCAAGGGCGTAACATCGTTTAACGTGGATTTGTCGGGATGTGACCGCTACATCCAGGCGCTCGTTAGCCTTGACCTTAACGCATCAGGCACAGACACATGCCAGGCATATATCGAATATATCCTGACCGGCGCACGTTCACTGCCAGTAAGTTAATATTTAACCACGGGCAGGCGTAACACCCTGCCCTAAACTTTTAAAACTATGAAAGTAACATTAGGTAAATCGGTATATACTCAGCAAGATGACATTGTGCATACGATAGTTTTTGCAGACAGTACGGGGGCCGCATTAGATATTACTAACTGGGAATTTCAGGCCGACCTGGTAAATGTGAATAGTCTTACTTGCAAAGTCTCAGATTTGTATATAGATACAAGCGCCCTTGTATCGAATTATGTCCGTGTGCTTATAAGCAGGGATTTGACCGTTTTACTTACGCCGGACTTGTATCGTTATGATTTAACGATCAGGGATGCCAACAGTTACCAACATGCAATTTATACAATGAACTTTGAAATCAGCAAAAAGGTGACGACATGGGGTTAGAAGTCACTTTATCAGAAATAGTAAACCAGGTCATATTACAGGAAGTAACATTTAACTTAACCTTTGGTGATTCAATTTATACAGGGTTGCCGTCAGACGGTGCCGTTGACAGATACCAGTCAACGCCGCCAACATCAGAAACAGACGCCGGGACAAAAGGCTATTATTCCGTAGATGATGACTATTTCTATGTTTGTGTATCGACTAATAAATGGAAAAAAACACCACTGATGAGGATTATATGAATTTCATAACTAATAAAATAAGCAAAGCAGAAAAAGAAATCAATAAATTAAAAGAACAGCGCAACAAAGAAGTAACAGAGCGCATAGACAACATTTTGAAAGAAAACAATCTCAGTGCAGGCATTGTTATAAACAAAGCTACATTCAAACAAATCCAGGAATCATTTCTGGCCGGTTCTCAGCAAATAACGATTAAATATATATTATGGGAGAATACTAATAATGGCACAATATGATGCTTATTTAGTACAGAATACGGCAGCCGCAGGCCTTGAATTTGAAAACAAGGTTATTAGCCCGGCAGCCAATTCATTGGCAGGTTTCGACAATTCGAAAATATTTGGCAATGTTACGGTTACGGTTGCAACAGGCGGCATATCCTTGAGTTCGGGCGTTTTAGCATTAGCCCCGGCAAGTATAACGGCAGAATGTACCGTACCACACGCAACGGAAGACTTCTTAGTAATTTCCGATAACGGGACATTGAAAAAGATAACAGTTGGAAACCTTGTAGCCGCAGCCGATGTTAAGGTAGCAATGGACTCCGGGGCAACACCTGGTTATCTATACGACGGCGGATCTGGCGTGCTAAGGTTTACCACTAACGATTTGAGTGTTACTGATTCCGGTGACTACATGACCGTTAGCCTTGGTAGCAATGCCATGAAAAAGGTAGCAGCTCCGGCAGCTTATAATAGCTCTGGCACGGCGGGAACCTTCGCCTACGATAGTAATTACTTCTATGTTTGCACAGCTACTGACACATGGAAAAGGGCCGTTCTCATGGGGACATGGAGTTAAGATGGCAGATAAAGATGTAAGGATAGGCGTTGAGGCGTCGAGTGTGTTTATTGAAAAGGCAATCCCTTATGGTGCGGTTCGCTTTTTCATGTTTAACATTACTGATGACGCCACAGCCCTAACAACAGGCGACGGCAAAATGACATTTGTCGTACCTGTTTTTATCAATGGTTATAACCTTGTTTTTGCACATGCTTATTGTACTACTGCCAGCTCATCGGGAACGCCGGAGTTTCAGATTGCTAATGTCACTGATTCACAGGATATGCTGAGTACAAAAATCACTATTGACGCAAACGAATATTCGAGCCACACAGCAGCCACAGCCCCGGCAATAAATGCAAGTTATGACGATGTTGCGACGGGTGACAGGTTAAGAATCGATTGTGACACTGCCGGGACAGGCGCAAAAGGTATTACTTTAATTTTAGGATTTGAGAAACCATAATGCCGGATAAGCAATTAAGATACAGGGATACTACAACATCTTTTGAGGAATCGAAGGGCGATATTGATGTAGCAATCGGAGATGACAGGGACTCTGCTATTTTCCAGGAACAAATAAAATATCGGTTTAATAAGTATTATTCAAACGAATTTTCATTGTCGAGCCGTTTATTAATTGAAAAGCTATTTGACGGTGAAATCGGTGAACGTACCCTGTCCGAGCGAGACGGTAAGATTAAATCGGAGTTTACAAAAGTTAAGAATGAGTATTATGATTTAATCGATGGCAAGGAACATCTTACTACTTTGTTTGACAAACCGAAAAACGGATGTTTGGAATACTCGTTTAAAATGAAAGGTTGTGAGGCATACCATCAGCCGCCGCTCACTGATGAACGAGAACAATACGAAGCAGAACACGGCAAGGATATTGAAGTCACCGAAACACAAGTATTGGACGCAAAAGGCAATGTTATTGCAGAGCGACCGCCTGAATATGTTAATAGTTGGGCAATATACAACAATCAGGGCAAGGGCAATAATATAATTTATCCCGACCGGGTTGTTAAGTATGAGACGGGTAAACTGCTGCATATCAAACGTTACAAAGCTATACTGCCAGACGGCAAGGAGGTATGGTTAAAATCCCGTTTCGATAAGAGTAATTTAATTGTCGATATTCCAGATGAACTATTAAGAGATGAAAGCCTGTTTGTTAAGGGATTACGGATAGACCCGACGTTCGGTTACACAACAGCCGGGTCCACAACTGGCAGTACAGGTAATGCGAGGTGTCACGTTACAGCAGCACAAACTTACACTGCCACAACGGGCGATAGAATTATTAAGTATTCTGCATATTTATCTACTACCGAGGCGAGTAGCTCGGCACAATTAGCGGCGTACTCTATATCGAGCGGGACGCCGGCCAACAGATTGGCGGCGGCGGAAAGCGTTACTGTCCCGTCGACTGCCGCATGGTGTCACACCGGCACGCTCTCACAGGATTTAACAAATAGCACTGTTTACGGGGTTGCTATAGGTGGCTGGGGTACGGGCGTTTATTATTATTTTGATAGTGTTACAAATAGCATATCAAGACAAACAAGTGGCACGCTTAGCGCAACTTGGACACATTTAGGTTATTCCAGTAATTGCGATTCCCAATATGCCACCTATGAGAATACCGGCGGCGGTTCTACATTCAAACCTAAATCCACATTTATAAACTAACAAGGAATTACATGAATTTTATCAAATATATAATCTTACTAATCATAGCCACGGCTTGCACAGAGCCGGACACTGCACAGCCTGTTACTCAGCAGGTTATTAACGTACAGCCTTACATCGATTCTGTGAATTATTACAGGAATATTATTGAAAGTGACTGGAGCCTTAAGCAGCATTTTACAGCTGTAAAATACCAGGACACAGCATTAACGCCGGAAACGGCAATCCGGTTCATGGCCGAATGCGGCCTTAATGACATTGACGTAAATTTAGGCGTCGCTTTAAAAGAAACCGGCCTTACTGCCGGAGTTGCCAAAACAGCTAACAACTTACACGGACTTAAAAAAGCACGTAACCGTTTCAGTTGGGCCGACGGTTGGACACGTTCAAACTATTGCCAGTTTCAAAATCCTTATTTCTCATTTTTGGAAATGAACGAATTTATTATGTCAGGCTCCAGGGTTTGGAGTTCTCACAGCATAGCAAGTAAATACAGTAAACTAATTGATTCACTTACCTGGAAGAAATAAATATGGAATTATCGGTTAGGGAACTTGGAATTTTGGGCGGTTCTGTCATTGCAACAATATTGCTGTTTATCCCTGCTTTCAAATGGTTTGGCAATAGAATTACAAAACAGGTAAAGGAAAGCATTGAAACTGACAATGCCGACAAAGAAAAGACAATTGCCAAAGCTATTGATACCCACAAAATTTCATGCAGGGCCGAGATAGAAAAACGAATTAGTGAAATGGATACTTCATTGAAACTAAGCAACCTTCAGCAATCTAATTTCCAGGAAAGCATGAGACAGACTGTCGAAGATATACATGAGAAACTCAATACCCTATTTGTGAAAAATGATGCAATCTATAATATTCTAATTGACAAATCTAAAGGTAAATAAATGGCTGAAGAAATACAAAATCAATTAAACCGCTTAAAAGCTAATGCAATGGGTGAGACTCAAATGGTATTCCCTTTATCCGTTGTTATTGTAACATGTGACGATGACGCCAAATTTCTTGAAGGCTGCCTGATGTCAATACCCAGGTACAGCGAAGTAATTATTGCTTATACTTACGCCGAAAAAAGGCAGGATTACTCAGAAAACAACACGCAAAGAATTGCCCTGGACACTTCAAAAGCATATTGCATACAGAATTTAACTGTCAAAGAAATAGAATTACACTATCCTGCTGACGATTTGAATATGTCAGAACTTCGCAACAGGTCAAAAGCCCATGCAACACGGGAGTTTATCCTGTCATTAGATACTGATGAACGGGTATTTATGCCATT